>JAESTW010000132.1 GCA_016763395.1 Kofleriaceae bacterium | reverse complement strand
GGTTGTTGAGCCCGCTCCGGTTGTTGAGCCCGCTCCGGTTGTTGAGCCCGTTCCGGTTGTTGAGCCCGCTCCCGCCGAGTCTGCACCAGCGATTTCTTCCGCGCCGGCTCCATCCCCCACTCCAGTTGAGTCTGTGGAATCAACGCCTGCGCCCACTGCGCCACCTGCCGCTCCCGCCGCTCCACGTTTAGCCACTCATGCACTGCGTTCCTGGGAATCGGTGATGGACGGCCTCGATGCAGCGAAAGAATACGGGTTGATGACGGTCTACCAGACGGCAAAAGTCCTTCAGTGGAAGGACGGAATGGTCAGGGTCGGCTTTCCAGAAGGCGCGTTGACCACCGAAATCGCGCTGGAAAAGGAGAAAGTGAAGCGCATGCAGGTCTTTCTCAATGAGCACACCGGAGAATCGTTACAATTCAAAGTATCGATCCTCACAGGAGATGAGGAGGTGGAAGCAGTCTCAGTACTGGAGGATGCAAAAAAGCGCGCAGCTGAGGACCGAGTGGCTCGATTGGAAGAGGCTAAAAACCATCCAATGACCAAGTTGGTCCTCAGGACTTTCGGTGCGGTGATCAAGGAGATAAAAATAGACGATGTCTGATGGACCGAAAATGCCCGACCTTGGAAACCTAATGCAGATGGCGCAGCAGATGCAGGCTGACGCAGCGAAGATGCAAGAGGAGCTTGCCAGCAAAACTTGTGAAGCAAGTTCGGGTGGCGGCATGGTGACCGTTACCATGAACGGAAATTTCGAGTTGGTAGCGCTCAATATCGACAAAGCGGTGGCCGACCCGGACGACTTGCAGATGTTGCAAGATCTAGTTGTTGCTGCTGTGAATCAAGCTGTGAACAAAGTTCGCGACATGACTCAAGGTGAGATGTCCAAGCTTACCGGCGGCATTTCGATTCCCGGACTGAAGTTCTAGGCGGCTTTTGTCCAACCCGATAGATAGACTTGTCCAGTGCCTTAGCCGGCTTCCTGGAATTGGTGAGAAGACCGCAACTCGTCTGGCATTTCACTTGGTACGCGCTTCGGACGAAGAGGCGCGCGACCTCGCATCTGCACTTATTGAAGTCACAGAGGAGATTCGGCTGTGTTCCGTGTGTGCAAACCTAACCCAGGCTGACCCTTGTCATACGTGTTCCGATGTCCGACGAGACTCGGGGCTGATATGTGTGGTGTCCTCTCCCAGTGATGTGGTTGCAATTGACAAGTCAGGCGACTTTCGAGGCACCTTTCACGTATTGCACGGTCTACTTTCCCCTTTGGACGGAATTGGCCCCAACGATCTGCGCATTGCCGAACTCGTACGGCGATTGCAGTTTGATTCTGATGGCGAATCGCTCGTACAAGAAGTCATTATTGCAACCAATGCGTCTGTCGAGGGCGAGGCGACAGCGATGTACATGGCACGCATGATCAAACCTTTGGGCGTCAAAGTGACTCGAATCGCCAGTGGTATCCCTGTAGGTGGTGAACTCGAATACACCGACAGAGCGACAATTGCCCGGGCAATGTCGGGTCGCCTACCTCTATAACCAATTCGGGAAACACCCTCCGAAACGCCTTCCGATCGCGCATAGACCGCCGAAAGCTTGAACGCGCATACGCCACCTGATACTTTTCCCGTACTCAATCGGCATGTTGAAGATTGAGCAAGGAATTCTAGGGAGCCCTGAGGATGCAGAACCAACTGGTAATGTTCGAAGAGGAGCAAGTACTGATCAACGCGATCTGTGATGCACTCTACAAGGACGCGAATGCAAAGGCAGTACTTTGTATTGATAAAAATGGGCAGGCAATTGCGTCTGCTGGTGAAGTCGAAAGTCTCGACATCACATCTCTTTCTTCTTTGACCGCGGGTAACGTCGCAGCAACAGGCGGCATTGCCAGCTTGCTCTCAGAGAAGGAGTTTGCAGGTCAGTTTCACGAAGGTGAAAACACCAACGTGCACATCTCCATTATCAGCAGTCGCGTGATTTTGCTGGTTTTGTTTGACGGACGCTCATCACTCGGCCTTGTCCGGCTTCGAGTTAAGCGAGCTACAAAGGGCCTCGCTGAGGTGCTCGAAGTTCTAGAGAAGAAGACTGCTGAGAATTCAAACTCGATACTCGCAGAGATTACCGATGATGACATCGACAACCTTTTCAACGACTAAATAGGACGAGGCACTAGCTATGAGTTTTATTAACTACTCGTCTCGTGAGATCAACTGTAAGATCGTCTACTACGGACCTGGTCTGTGTGGAAAAACCACGAATCTTCAGCACATCTACAATAAGACAAATCCCGACGCCAAAGGCAAGATGATTTCGCTCGCTACCGAGACAGAGCGAACACTCTTCTTCGACTTTTTGCCGCTTTCTCTTGGTGAAATCCGAGGATTTAAGACTCGTTTCCACCTCTACACAGTCCCCGGACAAGTGTTTTACGACGCGAGTCGAAAGCTCATCCTAAAGGGTGTCGATGGTGTTGTCTTTGTTGCTGACTCCCAAGTGGAGCGCATCGAAGCGAACATAGAGTCTCTCGAGAACTTGAAAGAGAACCTCGAAGACCAAGGCTACGACTTGGACAAGCTTCCTTACGTAATCCAATACAACAAGCGCGATCTGCCCAACGCATCGTCTCGCGAAGAGCTTGACGCGGAACTCAATCCCAATAACGTTCCTGCCTACGACGCATGTGCTGTAACCGGGGAGGGCGTATTTGACACCCTCAAAGCAGTCGCAAAATTGGTTCTTACGGAGCTCAGAAAAGGCCAATAAGATGACAACTACGAGCGCAACACCATCCTTTCGTTTCGATCTACACACCGAGGCTCTGCAAGAGGCAGGCAATCGATATGTAGAGGTCTCCTGCCCGGACAAAGGCAATTCCTTTCGCTTCTATGAAGTAGAATACGCAGTCGCCTGCGGCATGGACGGAACACGAGATCTAGGTTCGCTCGTAAAATGGGCCAAGTCTGAATTGGACTTGGACACCACAGAAGCAGAAGTATCCGCAATTGTCGCTCAGTTGACAAAGCTCAGCTACCTGAGTGCAGATAGTGCTGCAAGCAAGCATACTTCTGTAACCGCGCAGATCGACGTTGCGTTGCCGGACGCGCCAACCACTACACCGGTAGCGGTACAAGAGACTCCAGGCCTAGCTGCCGCTGGTGCATTTAGCCCAGAGCCAGCCGCACCGATCGCAGCTGCAGATGTTGAATTGGGACAGTCCGGGAAGTCGACGGTGCAACAACCACCTTCAACACCGATGTCCGCCGGAGACGTGGAGTTGGGTATCTCTGGTCCTAGCGACTCAGCATCGCCGCGGGGCAGATCAGCTGTCGGAATGGAGTTGGGAAATTCGGGCAATGTCGATACCGCTGAGGTTCACGACGATGTGCATATGGATGCCGGTGTGCCAGAAGTTTCAGGCGAGCCCGGGCTACCGAGCAAGTCTGTATCTACCGATTTAAGTCAGACCTTCCGAATCGATCAAGATGAAGTAAAGGCTGCTGTCCGGGCAAGTCAGGTAATGAGTGCCGTGACGCTACCCGATGATTTGATAGCAGAGCTTGCGGCCGCGGAAGAGAAGAAGGCTGCGGCAAAGGCTGCTGAGGCTGCGGCAGTTCCCGAGCCAGTGTCGGCAAAGGATGAAATCTCAGAGCAAATCGCGTCCGATGTTGCCGAAGATGCCAACCGAGCTGCGTCAGAATCTGGCGGAGAGGCAATTGTATTGCCAGAAGACAAGCCAGAAAAGGTTACGCCGATCAAAGAAAAGCCTGTAGCCATAGTGTCGTCTCCCGAGGCAAAGCAGCCATCTGCGTCCTACGGACTTTGGGCTGTATTTTTGCTCGTCACAATTATTGGTGCTGGCTATTATTACATGGAGTTTGTCCGGGAAGAGCCCCCCAAGGCGAATCAGAACGCTCAGCCTCAGGTCAATAACCAACCGCCCAATACACCACCTGCGCCTGTAATTCCCAGTGCTACGGTGAAAATGGCAGAAGCCGAAGTGACCGAAGTTGTTTCGGACAAGTCGGGGACCGTTGGTAGCATGATTGAAGCCGGCGCCGAGGTTGAGACTGGTGATGTTCTTGTTACCTTAGCGGCAGCCGCCAAAACTGAAAAGGCGATGGCGAAGAACCAGGCGAGTCTAGATGGCTATCAAGGACTATTGACGAAACTCCAGCAGGGCAAGAATGCTGCGAAGACCGCAAAAATGCAGGCGAAAGTCACTCGTAAAGAAGGTGACGTTGAGAAAAACCTGGAAGCTCTGCGGGCGTTTCAAATCGTTGCTACATCGGCTGGCGTTGTGGATTTGTTAGTAGAGGCTGGTTCTGCAGTCACGACGGAGACACCGGTCGCCAAGATCACCGCTCCAGCCAAAACCCTGGCTAGTTTCACAATGCTTGAAACGCCAACTCAGGCTGTTGGTGATGAGCAAAAAGTTGTTTCTAAAGCGAGTACAGATGTCGGTGCTACCTGTGTAGTCACTGGCATCGAAGGTAACGTGCTTAGCCTCGAGTGTCCGGGAGACCTTCCCGCGGACACTGAGATTATCGTAGCTCCCTAGCAGTCCAGGGGTTAACTGGAGGTCCAGGAGTCGACCTTCAGAATACTTCCTACCATGCCGATTCCCATCGATGAGCTTTGTACGCTTCCCTCGATGGTGACTTGGTTGCCTTCGACTTGGAGTTTGGCGTCGCCGCCTTCAAGTTGGTAGCGATCACCGCTGTCACTGACCAGCTCCCAGAAGCCGCCAGAAAGGTCGTTCTTTTTGATTGTGCCTGTGTATTTACTCATTGATTTTCCTTTGCCGGCCATACGTCCGCCCATGTCCTAAGGATAGCCTCAATCAGGCGCTTTCGCTTCGATTTGATTGCGTAGAATTTCCAGCAGGAGTTCGGTCCGGGGATGGGTGCCAATCGGTTTTCGATAGACTGCATAGAGAGCTCTGGCAGGAAGTACGTCGAGTGGCAGCTGGTGTAGATTTGCCGCCTCGCCAACGATGCATGGCAGGCAGGTGACCATGCTCAACTCAAAGCACGCCTGTATTGCCATCGTCATGTCTTCAACAGCGAGAATAGACTTTCTCGCTGACTCAGCGGGGTAGGAGTCCAGGTTTTCACCGCTCTCGGACCTGGTAATCGCGAACGAGTGTTCATTGCTGAGCTCCTGCACCGATAGCGTATCGCGAGTGGCCAATGCGTTTGTCGGCGCGCAATAGAGGGCATAGGGAAGCTCCAGTAGCTTGTCGACTTTGAGCTGCTTGTGGCTAGGAGGTGTTTCTAGGAGCGCTAGGTCGATTTGTCCGCGTAAGATCCTGTCTGGGACGCTGTTGACGTCTGTGGTGCGTAGAAGAGGATGCAAGCTGGGGTGCTGCTTCTGGAGTTCACCAATGACAGGAAGTAGAAAGTAGGTAGCGAAATTTCGCCCGGCCCACAAACACAACTGTCCATTCCACAGGCTGCCATTGACCGAAGAGACGCCTTCATCAATCGCCCGCATGCCATCGCGGACAGCGTCCAAGAGGATTGCGCCCGAAGAGTTGAGGCGAAGGTTTCGTCCCACTCGATCAAAAAGCGGACTACCAATATTCTCCTCGAGCAGTCCGATGGTTCGGGATAAGGAGGCGGGACTAATGAAGAGTGCCTTGGCGGCGGTTGGTAAATGTTCGGTTTCAGCAACCGCGCGAAAGACGGGCAGCCAATTCCACAGTTCCCGGAGTCTTCGTGTGGGTTTCATATCATTCGAGTTTAGCTAACAAAATCTTCTAATAGTACGTGTAATCATAACGTAATTGGTGTCGTAAACTGGGTGTAGCTAAAGACCTACATTACCCCTATCTGAGAATAACTATGAATAACTACATGAAATTAATAACAATTCTTGCCGCTCTGACAGTTACAGCTTGCTCTGATGACGCAGATCCACAGAGTACTGCTGATGCAGGCGATATCGGTGGCGCCATGTCCACTCTCGCGTATTCCGACTTCACACTACCGAATCTTGGTGCTGACTATGTTTACGAAGGCTGGCTTATCGTTGATGGCCAACCGGTATCTGCTGGACGATTCTCTGTCGACGACAATGGCGCCGCGACACCAGCGAGCTTTGAACTTTCATCCGATGATGCGTCCGCGGCCCCGGTTTTCGTGCTGACAATCGAACCGGCAACTGGGGATGCTCCGGAACCTGCGGATACACACATTTTGGCAGGCGCGCTATCCCAAGGCTCTGCAACCTTGAGCACCGACCACGGCGCTGCGATCAATACAGACTTCTCAAGCGCTGCCGGAAGCTACATTTTGGCGACACCAACAACTGGCGACAATGCCACCTTGGGTGAGCAGGGCATCTGGTGGCTTGTGCCGGGCAAAGCGCCCAGTGCCGGACTGACCTTGCCAGAGCTTCCCGCCGGATGGGTATACGAGGGTTGGATTGTTAATGCTGCTGGACCAGTAAGCACCGGACGCTTCTCAGATCCAGGAGCAGCAGACGACGATGGGGCGGGACCAACCAAAGGTCCAATGGGTGATGGACCTCCCTTCCCCGGACAAGACTTCATCAATCCAGCGACTGTGCTGAACGACGGCGCTACGACTGCGGTCATTAGTGTTGAGCCGGATCCGGACAATAGCGCAATGCCATTTTTGATAAAGCCGCTTGTGCACATGCCAATTGGAACTGAGATCGTCCCGACATCACACACCATGACCAATAACGCTGCCAACACGCTTCCAGCGGCTAGCATCACCATTACTGCAAACTAGCGGATCCTTTGTAACAACCCGAGACGCAGAAAACCCACAGCAACTATCGGCTGTGGGTTTTTTGTTGATTCATCTTGGAGGTGAGTTTTACAGCTTGGTCAAAGGGAAAGGTCTCCATGATCTTTCCGTCTAGTAGTCTATGTCATTTCGGACGAAGTCAGAATTCAGAATCAGCGGTTGTTCATAAACGACATTGTCATATAGGAACTTGTACCGAGCATAGGTCTCGGTGGTTCGCTTCATGTATTTCCGAGTTTGGCGGTAAGAGACAAGCTCAACATATTCGTCGATTGGTCGGCCACTCAGCTTCTTTAGCCATCTCATCACAGCACGTGGACCACCGTTGTACGAGCCGGCACCGATGGGGATCTGCATGCGAAACTTATGCAAGAGCCGTCCGATATACCAAGCGCCTACTTGAATGTTTCTCTCCGGATCAAAGAGTAAGTCTTCCGTATATTGCAGTCCCAAGTGAGGAACTACGCGTTCCGTTGTGGGTGGAATCATCTGCAATAGGCCCTGTGCATCCGCGTACGAATGCGTGTGTGGTGCAAACCCGCTCTCTTTGCGCATGATCGTGTAGAGGTAGTAGTCCGGGAATCCGCTGAGTTTACGATAGCGCTCGACAATTTCTTGGTAGGCTAGCGGGTAGGCGTGTTGCCACCAAATTTTTGCATTGCCCTTTGGGGCGACGTTGAGGGCGCCTTTGCCGCCGTGCACAATCGCGAGCATCCACGGACGATTGAAGTTTTGCGCGCGTTTGTACGCATCGAGGAGTACTGCCATCGCCAGTGACTTTTTTCCAGAGTGGCGTTTAAAAAAGCCTTTCTCACCGCGCCGCAAGACTCGGCCGGCGAAGCTGTAGAGTTTTGCTTCAATAAGTTCGTTTGCTTTTGTGAGCAGTGGATCTCGGGTAATTCGCTTGTCCAGCGTTTGGGCGATCTCAGGAACCTTGCCTCTTGAAACTGGCTTGTCACCGAAAGGCGAGATCTCGATTCCTTGACCTTGCAAATGCGAGCGGCTGAGCAGGGCGTACCAAGAGAATGGATAGGATGACACAAGCCCCTTGTATAAGGTCACAGCCTCGGACACCTTGCCGCTTTTGTGTAGCGCTCGGGCTTTCCAGTATTTTCCTTTACCACCGATTTCTTTACCACCCTGTTTGGAAACTTTTTCAAAGAATCCGATTGCTAGCGGGTAATTCTGGAGCTGAAAATGGCTCATACCGAGATACCAGGGCACTTCTTTGGCAAATCGGCTATTGCTGTAGCGTTTTCCCATTTTGGTCAAATACGGAATTGCCTCTTTGTAGTTTTCTAAGTTGAATTCAAGCCAGCCGGACAAAAACTGTGCTTCCGCCGCCCATTTTGAGGAGGAGTAGTCTCGGACAAGAACTTGGTACCAGGCGATCGCCTCTTTGTCGAAGTCAGCTCGGCTCATTGCTCGCGCGCCGTGAAAAAGGGCCTCAGCAGCACGTGGGCCCATTTTCTTGTAAATCTCAAGAAAGGTTTTGCCCGCCTTATGGTAGTGACGCCTTCGCTTGAAGAGACTCATGGAGAGCCAGAATTTGTGGTCTAGCTTTGTCGCTTCACTCATCGAGCTGGTGTCCAGAGAAGCGAGTTCTTGCAGCGCGATTTCCCATTTTTTTGCTTTGATTAAATCGATTCCGCGTTGAATTCGCTCTTTGGGGCTCATGCCCTCTAGGCCTTTGTCCCCCAGTCGGACAAGTTCCCTGTCCGCTTCTTCGCTCAGGCGGTGTCCGGGGTGTTTGCGCAAGAAATCCTTATAGGCAGCGATCGCCTCCTTCGGGTTTGTGCTGGCGAGCCCAGCTGCTTTGGCAATGCGAAAGCGGGCTACCGCCTCTTCTCCTTCGGGAGTGTTTTTCTGAAGCAGAGCTACGTACGCGGACGAGGCATTGCTGTACTTCTGCAACTGCCACAGGCAATCGGCCTTGCGCCATTGGGAAATGTTGAAGAATCGAGAGGCACGGGTCTTGGACAGAATCGCAAACTCGTGCAAGGCCGCGGCATAGTCGCCCTTAAAGTAGAGGCTCTGCGCGACCAGGTATTGCAAGATGTCGGGGTTTTGCAACGTTGTCCGAGAGATTGTCTTCGCCCGAGCTAGCGCTTTCTCGTAGTGGCCGGCTTCAAACAACGCATACGCTTCTCCCAAGTCACTGGCAGTGCTCGCTCTGGCCACACCTGGATTCGCCGCGAGGGCGATGAGTATGGGGAGCAAATAGAGGGCGAAATGAAACTGTCGACGCACTGACAAAGTGTATCGTGAACTTAGGAAAAGGGAACTTTTTGAGATTTTCACGCAACTTTCGTTGGCAAACGTCGATACGGCCGACGAAATGAAGAACAAGAGATTCAATGGAGTGTTCCGTGGCCTATTTTTCGTGATGGCGTTGGCAGGCTGTTCAACGGAGAATGAACTGTACTGTGATGATGCGAGTACGTGTGCAGACGGTCTGATTTGTGAGGGCAATGCTTGCATAACTCCGGAGATCCCCGATGCGGCTGGTGCGCAAGAGGATGCAGGGGAAGATCCCGCGATGGCAGATGCTGGGACAGAGGATGCTGCAGAAATTCCGGCGGTGTGTCCAGAAGCGACTCACCAATGTGTACCGTCTTCACCAGAGGGTTGGAGTGGTCCCGCGATTCGTAGCGAGGCGTTAGCTGGACTTCCCGTTGATTGTCCGACTGGCTTTGAGGCCGATGAACATATTGGCGGGCAGGGTGCAATCGATCAGTCTGGTAGTTGTAGTTGTAGCTGTGGTGAGACCTCATCGCTTTCCTGCGGTCCTGGGCTGATTGAAGGACGCGATGGTGCAATCGATTTGTTTGCATGTTTTGCGGAATGTACCAGCGATTATTGTACCCAACAGTATCTAAGCGATGGCGTGTGCACGGCGATCTCTCCGTCCGTCTCTTCAAAGAATCTCATGACTCGCTGGGTTGGGCGTGTCACGGGTGGCAGTTGTTCGCCCGGCGAACTCACTCAGAACTTTGATGAGCCAAGTTTTGAGTCTCAGATTCGCTTGTGTACGGCTGAAGCAGTGGAAGGCGAGTGTGACGATTCGAATGTATGCGCACCAAAGCCAAGGGATGGGTTCTCGCAAAACATGTGTATCTTCCAAGAAGGTACACACGAGTGTCCGGTAGATTCTATGTACACAGAGCGTGTAGTGATCTATGACGGGACTCAAGATCAGAGGAGTTGCGGAAGCTGCGATTGTAGTGTTCCCTACGGTCGCGATTGTGGACAGGTCGACCTATACAGTGACGACTCGACCTGTGGAAATCCGCTTCCTGCCAATACCTCGCCCTGTAGTGAAGATGCACTGCTGTCCGGTAGAGCGAAGTTCACCAAGTCTGCGTCCAAAGCCTGCTCGCCGGTCGAAGAGAGTCCTGACGTAGTAGGCTCAGTCACTGCAACGGGCGCAACGACCGTATGCTGTGTGTTGTAGCTGAGCCTGGCCAACCTGATGTAGTATTCCGAGATGAAACTAACTAGCTTTGCTTCAACATTGGTCTCGGCTCTAGCGCTGGTTGCCTGCGCTGGAAATCAAAACAGTGTCACCGGTGACGACATTCGAAATGCCATGCAGGAAGGCGAGGCGAATCGTGCTGCGAGGGAAGCAGAGCTGGGCAAGATTGTCTTTGGGCAATCACTTGAAGGCGTCAAACTGGGAATCAGCGAAGCAGAGCTGGTTGCCGTGCTTGGCAAGCCGGAGCGTATAACGATGCCCAAATTTGAAGCGTACGGCCCCTTGGTCGAGAGTGCCTATGTCTACTCGGACGACACGATGAGTTTTACGTTCTCCAATGGTGTTCTGTCGTGCCAGCAGATTGGTCCTGAACGTCGATGGTCCAGTTACCTTGCGTGCTTTCGCCCCAGTGGCGCATGGAAGTAAAGATGAAGTTGTTGTAGTTGTTGTTCGGATCACCGCGCTGCTTAGCGACGATGGAACCGATTCCACTTGGCGAGTTAATCTTGATGTAAAGATCGCCCACATTGTTGTGGCTCACGTTCATTTTCAACTCAACCGATTCAATAATGAAGTCGGTTGGGATGTTCACCGTGCGGCTGAGGCCATTGGTGTCGTTATCCGGAATGCTTTGACTGACCGCAATCGTGCCACTGGTGGCGACTTGCTCAGCACCGAAGTTGGTCCAAGTTTGCGCAAGTTGAGTTGCTGCATGCGCATCGACCGCGCCAAAGCCGTAGTTGAGGCTGACGTCGTAACCCGCGCCGTTGACTAACCAGTTGTTGTTGGTTGGGTCGTTCTTACGAGCAGACTCAATTAGCACGCCTTGCACATCGCGCCAGGTCAGGGCTGGGTTTGCTTCCAGAACT
>JAESTW010000131.1 GCA_016763395.1 Kofleriaceae bacterium | reverse complement strand
GGGGGCATAAGAGTAATTCCATCGTGGAATGTCTCAGACAGTGACCGGCTAAAGTTTCCCAATTGGTTGCGGACATCACCGTCCTCAGTGCCAACCAGCTCAAAATAGGGTCCTTCGACTGACCTGCCATTGCGTATTAAAAACGTCTTCCCAATTCGCCGTCGCCCCCAAACCGCCACAAGCTCTGGCTGGTCCGAGGATAGTATTTCTTCTAAGAGTGCTCGCTCCCTCTCTCGGGCAACAACAGACGTGGCGGTTGGGCGGTTACTAACTTGGAATTATCCCATACAGGGCGGTTACCTGCGGAATACCGAGAGTTACTCGGCTTGGTTACCTTAGGAGAGCAACGCCAGCATTGCTTTCTCGATCTCTCCCCACGCCTTTTGCTCTCCCTTAAAATAGTGCATCAACATCGTACCCAGAAGAAGAGCCAATACTGCATCCGTGTGCCTTGCTCCTAGGTGATATTGTATTAATGCTTCATAGCGCTGATTAGCGAGTTTCATGGCCGAATCTGCTGCAACTTCCTCGGCAGAGCATCCTCGTAAATAGTCAACAAGTAGCGAGAGTTCACGGGGGAAAATCCCTTCCATCTCCCTGACCTGTGAGAGCAAGGCCTGCACGCGTTTCTTAAGAGGCGTATTTTTCAAATAGCCTTTGACCCGTTTCTGGGTCACTCCATCAAAACGCAAAGCCGCTTCACTGGATGCGAGAAACAGAGCTTTCTTGGTAGGAAAGTAATGATAAAGAGCACTCTTAGAAATCCCTAACTCCTGAGCGATCTTTCTCATTCCCAATCCGTTGTAGCCATGCGCTGCAAACAAGGGCATTGATTGTTGCGCGAGAGCGAGGCGGTATTCTTTGTGATTTACAATCTTTGGCAAAAAGGACTCTTTTTAGACCAGGTGGACGAATAACTTGACGCGTAGCAACTTGTATCATATTTTTATAGTCCAAACGGTCTATTAAAAGGAACGCGTCATGACAGCCAAAGAAACAACATCCAATCGTGGCCATTCATCTTCACTCCTTACTAAATCAGTCTTTTTCTTTCTCCACTCCCTGATATTTTCGTTTTCCCTTTGGCTCATCTTGTGGAATGGAGTCGGCCTACTTGGGAGTTTTTGGGGACAATCCTGGGAAATTGCTGATCCTATGCGAGCGAAAGTGCTACTCGCTTGCACTTTTCTGTATTGGGCAAGGCATGCAGTTACTCTCTTTTACCTAGTTGTCCGAAAGATTCCGTGGGGAGAAGCCATTGGACTCAGTTTCTTTTTTGCATTTTTCGAAATAACGCTACTACTGGCCGGCGGCGGCATACTAAGAGATTCACCTACTCCCATGAGGTACTGGGATATCATTGCTTTGATCTTGTTACTCACCGGCTCGTTTCTCAACAGCGGTTCTGAGATTCAAAGAAAGTGGTGGAAGAAGAACCCAGTAAACAAAGGACATTGCTACACGTTGGGACTCTTTAGGCACTCCATGCACATCAACTATTTTGGTGACCTCGTGCTCTTTAGTGGGTGGTGTATTTTTACTTGTAGCCTAGTAACGTTTGCAATCCCCTTGTTGATGCTCATCATGTTTGTATTCCTCCACATACCCGATATTGATTTGTATCTAGCCAAGCGGTACGGAGAAGAATTTGAAGCCTACGCGCAAAGAACGAAGAAACTCATTCCGGGAATCTTCTAATCCATGGACCTATGCGCATTGCCAGGCGAAGCATGCCCCAGCCCATACCGGGCAGCCTCCGCTTTGGCGACCTTCCGCTTTTCCCACACTATCTCGGCGGCGACGATAGATGCTCGTAGCGAGCATCGGTGAGTGTTCGCAAGAATGCAACAATCGCGTCTTCCTCGCGGTCGCTGGCATGTAGCGTCCCGATCCGTCGTCCGCCGACGCGATTTACAGTGACCTCACTAGGCTGCCATTTTTGCCCCGTTTCTGGGTTTTTCGCCCCCACAATATCTCTTGTGTTGTAGAAGTGGACGACGGTTTTAAGGTCGCGAAAGACGCCATTGTGCATGTATGGCGCGGTCACCGCGACGTTGCGAAGTGTAGGAACTCGAAATCGTCCATCTTGGCTATTGTCATTCACGGCAGGATTGCTCAGGAGCCCATGATCGACGAATTCAAGGCCTTTGCCGTTGGCTAGACGAACCTGAGAATTAATCGGAACTCCGATGTTCTCGTATTTGTAGTTCGTAAATAGGGGGAGGTCGCCTCCTATGTGATGACATCGGACACAGCCCTTACTTCGAAAGAGCCGCTCTCCGTCTCGCTCTTGGGCCGTGAATTTTGCATGTCCGGATTGAACCCTGTCAAACTTGGAATCAAAGGAGGCAAATGTTGTCGTCCTTTCAAATGAGGATATAGCGTCAGCGACAGCGTTATAGGCGGCATTCTTGTCGTCGAGGATTTGCGCGCCGTACAGGTCTCTCATGCGTTCAACGTAGTCTGGGTTTTCGAGAATCCGGTCGATGACGCTAGCCGGATCGGGCATCTGCATTTCTATTGAGTTCAAGAAGGGGCCCTTTGCTTGTTCCTCGAGGGAGGACGCTCGGCCAACGGCGAACAGCCCTCCAATGGCCTCTTGTCCGTAGGCAAAGTCTGGTGTGAATACCGCGTAGGTGATGGTAGGAGTATTTCTATCGCCGAGCGAAAGATCATCACCACCGCGAGAGACGGCGGATTCGACCGCATTGCTTCTATCGTCGATAAAGGCATGATCCGGGTTATGGCAGCTTGCACAAGATATTGACCGAGGACGGGATAGGTTGACGTCTTCGAAGAAGTCTCGGCCAAGCGCCGCTCGGTCATCAAATTCCACAAGCTTTTGGAGGTCCGCGCCCGACCCGAAGTTTCGGTAGCACCCAGCAGCGGCCAGAGACAGTAGTGCGATCGCAGGCCAAGACAATGGTTTCATGCGTGTTTTCCTATCGACCAACTATGAACAGCGCGCAGGCGGCTGTGGAGCTCAAAGCGCGCACGTGATTCCAGCGGGTCCAGTCTCGAAGGTAGTCGGACCAGACTCCCGCGGCTTCCGGAGCTGTTGGATCGACGGCTTCGAGGGCGTTGTTGAGAGGGACGTTGAAGGCCACTGTGCACACGAACATGCCGATGAAGTAGATGAGTCCGCCGATCGCGAGAAGAGGCGCCCCAGAGTGGCCCCAGCGAAAAATTCCCCAGACCGCAAGCACCAGACTTGCAAAGGATGTGGTGATGAACAGCGGCATGAACAGCGACTTGAGAATCACCCGGTTGATCGACTGCATCGCCGCGATGCCTTCGGCCCTTGGAAGCGCATCGAGGGAAGCCATGACGAAGGCCGAGAAAGTGAGATAAACGCCGGCCATCACCCCGCAAGCGATGGCCATAGCCCACAGCCCAGTTGTTCCAATTGCGGTCATCTGAGCACCTTCGCTGCGCTCCGGGCAAAGTCCTTGAAGTCGCGTGGCGGACGACCGAGCACACGCTCGACGTCGCTCGTGACATGGGCGTTGTGGCCGTCGAGGAGGAAACGGAAGAGGTCGATAAAGAAATCGACCAGCGGCGGTGGGAAGTGCTCGGCCAGCCCCTGTGCGTATTGTTCGAAGGTCACCGGGAGGTACCGAAGCGGGCGGCCGAACGCGTCGGATAGTTCGGAGGTGGCCTCACCGTAAGTCATGAGTCGAGGGCCTGTAAGCTCGTAGGTCTTGCCCACGTGAATGTCGGTGGTGAGTGCCGCGACGGCGACGTCGGCGATGTCATCACAATCGATGAAAGGCTCGGGGACATCACCAGCCGGGAACACGATTGTATCGCCCTGTGGCGCGAGCACTCCTTCGCTGAAGTTCTGCATGAAGAACCCACACTCGAGGATGGTCCATGCGGCTCCCGACGTACGGATAGCGTCCTCGGCTGGATGAACCTGCGGCTCGCCGCGGCCC
>JAESTW010000130.1 GCA_016763395.1 Kofleriaceae bacterium | reverse complement strand
TTGACCAGCGCTGCATCCTCATGTGGAGCCGATGGTGCGTATTGGCGTGACGACCCCGCGGGGCTGTGGTTTCAAGAGCGCAAACTCGCAGCGTGCGGCCTGCATATTCGCAGGCGTGTATGCATTCATGGCTTTACTTTCAACCTAGCGACGCCGGCCACAGCATGGAACGCGATTGTCCCTTGTGGGCTGGCGGGGCCACCGCCAATCTCTCTCGCCGATATCATCGGACAAGAGAATACGCCTTCTACAGAAGAGTTCGCAAAGCAGTGCAGGCCCCTGTTGGGCGCTGCACTGCGCGAATTTGGCGCCTAAACGCAACTCAAGTAGGACGCTACTCGAGTAGCGCTAAGAGGTCTTCTCGGGTGAGCGAAGTCGCTCGATCCGCTTCGCCGAGTGCAGCATCTGCCAGACTCCGCTTGCTGTGTTGCAAGGCCAATATTCGCTCTTCAACCGTGTCGCGAGTGACCAGGCGGTAGACCATGACGGGACGGTCCTGTCCGATACGGTGAGCTCTATCCGCCGCTTGATCTTCGGCTGCCGGGTTCCACCATGGATCGACGAGAAACACATGATCGGCTGCTGTCAGGTTGAGTCCAGTTCCGCCGGCCTTTAGAGATGCCAGCAGGACTGGTGGTCCGTCCGGACTCTGGAAGGTAGTCACAACGCCCTTGCGGTTCGTCGTGGCTCCGTCGAGCCTGATGAAGTCAATGTTCATGCGCTTGAGATGGGGCTCAATGAGATTTAGCATTGAGGTCCACTGAGAGAACACGAGTGCTTTGTGCCCATTCGCTGCCGCCGTGGTCAGAGCATTCACCAGCGTTCGTACTTTTGCCGAGCTATCTGCTTCTTGTCCGGGGATAAGTGCAGTGTGACACGCCGCTTGGCGAAGTCTTAGCAGAGCTTCCAGGGCCGCAAGCACGCTGCCGCCGGCGGTCAAACGCTCGACAATGTCTTTGCGTGTGGCCGCTCTCACCGCATCGTATACCCCGCGTTCGGTCTCATCGAGTTCAACGTGCAAGATGGAGTCTGTCCGAGGTGGCAACTCTGGAGCAACATCACGCTTGATTCTGCGCAATACGAAAGGCCGAAGTTTCTTTCGCAAACGTGCTGCGGCACCATCTTCGCCGCGGCTGATGGGTTTGGAGTAACGATTGGCAAAATCGGCTCGAGTGCCCAAGAGTCCCGGGTTGCAGTAATGCATGAGGCTCCAGAGTTCTTCCAGCCGGTTTTCGACCGGAGTACCACTGAGAGCAACGCGGAAGTAGGCGTTGATTTTGTAGGCTGCTTTGGCGACCTGCGATGAGGGGTTTTTGATAGCTTGCGCTTCATCGAGAACGACCACATCCCACTTTTCTTTGGCAATTTTTGCTGCGTCAATTCGCAGGATGGCGTAGGTGGTTAGCAGCACGTCGACATTCGGATCTAGCTGGCGCTTGGCTCCGTGATAAATCGCCGTAGTTAGTCCGGGCCGAAAGCGCTCGATCTCAGAGGCCCAGTTGTGTACGACACTTGTCGGACAGACGACTAGACAGCGACCGTGAAGAATACAGATGGTTTGTAGGGTTTTTCCCAACCCCATGTCATCGGCCAACACCGCGCCCAATCGGGCGTTCCGAAGAAAGGCCAACCAATTGACTCCGCGAATCTGATACTCACGCAGTTCGGCGTCCAAATCGTCCGGTAGAGGAGCTGTCTCAAGCTTCTCAAAATCAGCCAGCAAAGGCGCTAAACGCTCGAAGCTGATCGGCTTTGGTTGTCCCATGGCCTCGGCAAGTTGGGACAGAGCTGGAACAGCGAAGAGCGGCAACTCGTCGTCTTCACGACTCATCTCGCGAGCAGCCAAGAGATCGGCCACTCGATGTCCATGTTCTCCTAGCCAAGCGGCGGGCAGAGGAGCCCAGCCTCCACCCTCGACGGGAACGAGCTGCAGTCCGCCGCGCCAAGCACCGATAACCGCGGATGCCTCCACACGACGAGGTTTGTTGCCGGAGTCTTTTTCCGACGTTTCGAAGAAAAGCTGGTGTGTCTCTCCGTCGATGATAAGTCTTGGAATGAGCGGATGACGGTAGAGTAAATCGTCTTGTCCGGGCTGTACTTCGCCACGCCAACGACGCATCTTTTCGCTGAACGCGGCAGCTTCAGTTCCCTCGTAATTCACTTGTCGTCCGGGAACCAGGTTGAGCTGATCGCGCAGTTGTTCGATAAGCGCTCTCTCCGCGTAGTGATCTCGAGCGGGCGCCAGCTTGCTCAGGTGAATCATCTTTCCCAGTTCGATTCGCGCCTGGGGCGGATCTCCGTAGACCAGGGTCGGCAGTACAGAGAGCTTTGCCCCCTCTTGTTCAATTGCAAGGTCGATTCTGGGAGTAAGTCCGGTCGCAATTCCCGGCAGGCGATCTGTCCGAATGTCGAGGATGACCTGTTGCTCAATGGTCGGCAGAACAGAGGTGACAAGTTCACCCAGTCGCTCTGCGGTGTAAACCATCGTGATTGGCAGGTTCTCGAGTCTGGTCCCGGTAACCTGGGTTTCGCCAAGTACACGAAGAACTCCCTTTGACACGGCAACTCCATCGACAACGAGTTCGTCCATCTCGTTGTTGGCCATTATCGATAAGCGCACGCCTGTTCCCTGGTTGCGGATAAGCGCAGAGGGCAGGAGCTCTACCCCAGAGGTTTCGATGGCCTTGCCGTCAATGCTCACTCTGTCGACAGAGGAGAGAGTTCCAAAAATCTCTTGAAGCATTGGTGTAGGTAAAATTCGAGGAGGCCGGACACCCAGTATGCTGTCAATTTCTAGATCAGTATTGTTCGCATTGATATCAGGGCCTTTGCCGGGGCTGGTGACCAAGGTGTAGACCGTGGTTCCCTCGATCACGGTTTCATCTTTGCCCTCGACAATGACTCGCTGAAGAGAAAGCCCGCGGTCTTCGATGGAAAACCGATAGTGAATCGTTCCCCCCATGTGTCGTGAAACGGGTAAATCTTCACCGATCTCTCGGACCTTTACCATCGCGATAATGGCAGCCGCAATGTGGGCGCACGTGTCCATTTGGCTCGGACAATCACAGTCCCACTCTCCGTCTGAGGGATAGAGGACCACGGTTGGCGCAACTGGAAGTGCAGGTGACTTCACCCGCAATACAATTTCCTCGTCGGAGCTGGATACGCCGGCGACACTATGTTTGCGGGCTAGTTTTTCGCCTTGTGCCCAAAGACCCTTGGGACACTCTGTTTTTATTTGTTGCAGCAATTTTTTCAAAACAACCTCATTGAAGCCACTACGAGTACCACGTTCAGCGGAGAATTCCCCCAAACTCATACATTTTTGGCGTGCAAAGCGCTTTCATCACAAAAATCGCCTGCGGCAATGTGCCACTGCGATGTATTCGGATCCGATTAACTTCGATTGACACGAAATTTCTGTTTCCCTTAGAAGTGATTGGATTTAGGGTGATAGGTTTCTCTCTGGCCTCTTCGTTTTCCCCACTCAAATTTTGTTAGTCTGCCGGGTATGTTCAATCGTTTTGTATTCGTGAAACTGAAAACAGAGCACTCGACCGACGAAGGCATTGCCGAAGTGTTGAAAGAGTCGCTGCGGGTGCTTCCCACCGTGCCTGGAGTGCGTCGATGTACGGTTGGACGGCCTGCCGATGAACACGCAGGAAAAGGCTGGGACCTTTGCTTGACCTTGGAGTTTGATTCGTTGGCGGACATTGAAAGCTACCGAATTCATCCCGAACATCAGAAGTTTTTGGAGGAGTTTCTCGGACCGCGGATTGAGGCAAAGCGGGTTTGGAACTTCTCGATGCAGGAAGCCTAGTGGCAGACGAAATCCCAGGGCTTTCGCCGTGGCTCTTGCATCTCTGTACCTGTCTGGATTGCGGAGATGCTCTGTCTGTGACCCAGTGCACGGAGGTCGATGAGGGGGGCCGGACAAGGACGGGGATTCTCCTGTGTTCGTCATGCGAGAGGTTGTGGCCGATATTGGCTGGAATCCCACTTTTGGTTGACGAGCCGGCTACCTATCTCGCTCAGTATCGAGAATCGGTATTGGCCAGCTTGGCCGAAGTGAATCTGGCAAGCTCCAAAGCACTGTCGCTTATCGACGATACTATTGGCTCGGTGCGGGCTGATGCGATGCGCTACGGTGATGATTGGACAGCCGGGGAAGATACTGCCGAAGCACATGGGGATACGACTTCGGACGTCGCTTCCGATGCCGCTTCCGATGACAGGGGCGAGGCAAAGCGCTTGTACCTGCAACTCGTAAAATGTAACCAGGAGGCAGGGGTCACTGGAACCGTTCTCAGCATGCTGGGAGCTGCGCAGAAGGGGTTGATCGTCGAGGCGGGGCCAGGTGCCGGGGAAATTTCTCGGGCATTGGCCGAGCGCTGCGAGCAGCTATTGCTGCTAGATTTCTCTCTGCGCAGTCTGCTTAGAGCCCGTACAAAAGCACACAATGAAGAGGGTGCGAAAGTCGGCGCGATCCTCTGTGATTTGTCCCAGTTTGATATGGCTAGTGAGTGCGCGGATGCCATCGTTGCTGCCAACGTGGTCGACATCATCGATGAGCCGCAGTCCTTTCTTCGGGCCGCAAGTCGTTGGCTAAAAGCTGATTCGCCCTTTGTCATGACCACGCCGGATCCAAGCTTGGGTGAGGGCTACGATGAGGCTCTTTGCGAAATGCTCGAAAGTTTGGAGTACACCATTGATGACGTTAGAGATGACATTCCCTGGCTCCGGCGACACAGCTCACGATACTCCCAACTCTATTGGCTGCAGGCCATTTGTGCTTCAATATAAGGGCTCGTCTCATGATTAAAACCGTCACCATTATTTGTTCTCTATTTCTGCTGAGTTCCTGCGCGGAAGATATCGATCCCAGTCAACTCAGCGTCACTATCGATGGCTACCAATCTTGGAACAAGGTGGAGCCTTTGTTGGGCAAGGTTCCCGGACATGGGGATACCTACCGAGTGATGTTTCGAAATGAACTTGCACAGAGCTATACTGGTGCCGGACAGTATCCACTCGGTTCTGCCATCGTAAAAGAAATCTACGATCTTGAGGGCGCAGACGGCCGAGGTGCCCTCAACTACAAAGCGGTGATGCGACGAATGGATGCAGAGGCCAATCCCGACTTGCCGATCATGGGCGGATGGCTATATACCCAGATAGACAATGGTACAGAGGAGTTTCAGCGAGATCTGTGTTGGGACAGTTGCCACGTCCGGGCGCCTTATGTGGGTGCTTTCTTCGATCATAGTTACCAGTAAAAGATGAGTGCAGGAGAGCCTGGAGTGTTGTTTGCCAAGGTGCTTCTGCGCTGCATGGCTGGCGCTGCCCTGACGGCTGCTTTGGGTCCCGCGTTGATTGTGATGATTGTGTCCTCTGTTGTCCTCGGTGGCGCTGGTCTGCCTGTCCCGATGCTCGGTATTTGGCTCCTGGAGTCACCGACCTTTCGCATTGCGATTCTTGGCAGCTGGGCGCTCTTGTTTCTACCGGCAGCTAGAGCCACCTTGGCAGCGCCTGGCGCGAGATACTTGCTGCAGTTTTCACAAAGTTTCGGCTTGAGAATTTGTCTTAGCCTCCTGGTCCTGGTGCTAATGATAGTTCCGCTTGCCGCACTGTTTTGGGTCGGAGGTGGGCTTGCCGCAAGTGCCATGGCGGTGACCTGGATCCTCGCCGTACAGATTACCTTGGCGAGTCCGGTGTACCCGTGGCTGCACCGAGCTGTGCAATTGGCGACCCTTGTTGGGC
>JAESTW010000129.1 GCA_016763395.1 Kofleriaceae bacterium | reverse complement strand
TGAATATCCACCTGAACTGAGTTGTTTATACGCGTAGAAGGGAAGATTACTCGAAAGGGCGCCCCGCGAGCTCTACTCGGGGCCCGCAAGCCAACCAAGTTCACTCAAAAAGACCCCAGGGCCTTGGGCGCTTTCTCGAAAAGAACCCGGGGCGTCGGGGCGTCGAGCGGAATATAGGCTCGAGTCGAGAATATATTGTTCTCGATATGGCAGTAGACCGCAGTGACTGGCCCACATTGGCAACGCTATCAGCCCGGGGAAGCTTCAACCGCGCGCGGACTAGCCCCATCTCAAACCAGTGCTACACTCAACGACATGACTTCCAATGAGGCACATGACGCCTCCGCCAGCGGCGACAGCATTTACGAAGAATTCGACTCTTTCCTAAAAGTCGGCATCAAAGAGTATTACGAGCGAGGCTGGAAGTCTCGGAAGGGCAATTTCATTGCGCTCCTCATTGCCAGCGGACAAACCTCATTCGCGCTAGCCAAGGACTCCGTAGTCGACGGCACCGGCACCAAAAAGGTCGCCATCGGCGCGGCAGCCGTCTTGGCACTACAAGTCGGACTTCGCTACGCACTGGGCGGACCACTGGGCTTGGTTCTCAGCTTGGCCGCAGGCGCGTCGATGATCTCCTACTTTTTTCGAAACCAAAAAGACATCATTCGCAAAGTCGGCATCTACAAAAGCCTCATCCGCGAGAGCCAAGAGCGCTACGACGACACGCAAAGCGGTTGGCGTGATGGACGCACGTCTGAGACTGAGCGCAATTTGATGATCGACGGCCTCATGAAGCGATTTTTGACGCAAGTTGATGAAAGCTAAATTCTTCGGGCTGCTCGTCGCCACAAGCGCTATCGGCCTCGGTGCCAGCTGTAGCGACGACGGCGCCAATGCCACGACTGCACTCTTCAGCATTCCACAGGCCGGACAAGCGCTGGCCGACGGCTTCTACGCGCTCCCCTATCCCAACGATTTGCGCTTGGGCGAGGATGGCATTGTAGAACTCACCGGACTAACTCGGCCAAATCCGCTCTTGGAAGATTACCTAGACGCGGTGGAAGATGTACAGCACGGCTTCGGGCTCACCTCCAGCTTGCATCTGCGCTTTGACGGCGCGATCGACCCCGCGAGCTTGCCAACCAGCCCGACTGCCTCGCTCGCCGATGACGCCTCGGTCTATCTCGTCAATCTCAACCCGAATTCGTCCCATTACGGCGAGAAAGTGCCGCTAGAGTACCGTTTTGAGGTAGAGGCCGGATCGATGATCGGCGAAAACTGGCTCGCGTGTTTACCCTTTCCCGGTTTCGTTCTCGAAGAGCGGACAAGCTACGGACTCGTTGTCACCGAGCGAGTTTTGTCCGAGGATGGTATCCCCGTCGGTAGCAGTGCGGACTTCAAAATCGCTCTCTCAAGCGATACCGCAACAGAGGCCAGCCATATTCGCGCGCAAGAAGTATACGCGCCGCTCGGAGTGTACCTCGATCTAGCAGGCGGCGATGAGCGCTCGGACGTAGTGAGTGCAGCCGTCTTCACAACACAAGCACCAACCGAACTCATGGGCTTGTTTCGTGAAGAAGTCGACGCCTTGCCCGCTCCTACGGCACGCGGTTTCATGCGGTCCAGTTCCACCGAAAACTACATCCGCTATTTCGGACGCTATGACTCGCCAAACTTTCAGGCTGGCAACTATCCGTACAAGAGTATCTCGCAAGGCGGCGGGTTTGAAGTCGATGCCGAGGGGAAACCGATAATCCAGAACACCTTCGACTTGCGCTTCTCTCTCACTATCCCAGCCGGACAAACCATGCCGCAAGAAGGCTGGCCGGTCGTTCTCTACGCCCACGGAACCGGTGGCGACTACCTCAGCTACTGGCGAAATGGCACTGCATCTAGATATGCGGACGCTGGTCTTGCAGTGGTCTCGATCGACCAAGTTTTGCACGGCGACAGACTGGGCCCGACGCAAGGCGACGCTCAGAACCTTTTCTTCAACTTTCAAAACCCCTACGCAAGTCGTGCCAACGTCATGCAAGCCGCCTTAGAAAACTTCCAGCTGGCTCGCCTTCTCGAGGGAATAGACGTTGCTGACCCAGAAAAGGGCGGCACCAATATTCGCTTTGACTCGGACAAGATGTACTTCTTCGGACATTCACAAGGCTCGATCACCGGATTGCCCTATGTCTCGCAATCCAAGCGCATCAAAGGAGCCATTTTTAGCGGCGCCGGCGGACTTCTCTACCTCTCGCTCTTGTCCAAAACCGAACCATTCGACATCACAGAGCTCTTGGCGCTGATCATCCGCGACATTCCTCTCGATAAATTCAATCCAGCTCTCTCCTTGCTGCAAGCCCTGTACGAGCCAGCCGACGCAGCCGTCTATGCTCGCCTGCTCGTCGACGAACCACCTCTAGGACTTTTACCTAAGAACATATTTCACCTGCTTGGATTCACCGACAACTTCACGCCCGTTCCGACCATCGAAGCGTTAGCGACAGCGATCGGCGGAGACCTGATTGCACCAGAGTTGCGCGGCATCGAGGGCTTGACACTAAAGGGACGCACGACATTGCAGCCTCCTTTTGACGGAAATGCCGGGCCTACAGACAATCCTGTGACCTCAGTAGTCGCCCAATACGATCAAGATCCGGCCTCTGACGGCCATTTTGTCGCCTTTGACATCCCTGCCGCACGTCGTCAGACGATTGAGTTTCTAAAAACTCTGAGCGAGACCGGAAAAGCTACCGTTGTAGCTCCGTGATTTCAGTACCTTAGCAGCCATCTAAAAGAAGCACAGATCGCTCGGCAAAATCTGCCGTGAATAAAGCGGCCTAGACGTGCAAAAGCCATATGCCTTTCGGGGGCTAAGGCGTATGTTCCGCCACGATGAAGGTGAATCTAAGACTACTCTTAATTCTGTGCTGTGCATTCAGCGCCTGTCGCGATGGCGACAATAATGACGACGAGCTTTGTGGAAACAATGTCGTCGACACGGGCGAGGAATGCGATGACGGCAACACTACTGGCGGCGACGGTTGCGGGGATACCTGCCTAATCGAAGTCGCTGGCGTATGTGGTGATGGCACACGTAACACCGGCGAAGGCTGCGATGACGGCAACGTAGCCGACGGCGATGGCTGCGATGCCAACTGCCAAGTCGAGCTGATGGAAACCATCTGTCAAGAGCTCACTCCTCTAGCTTCTGGAACCTGCGAAGTAGTCGCTGGCGACGCCACAACCGCTCTCGTAGGAGATGTTCTGGTACCCGATGGCATCTTCCGCGGCGGCACCGTGCTGGTTGACGCCATGGGCATTATCTCATGCGTCGGTTGCGATTGCGATACTACGGGCGCGACCATCGTGACTTGTCCGCAAGGCGTGATCTCTCCGGGCCTTATTAATAGTCATGAGCATATTACCTACTCTCAAAACTCGCCTTATACTGACACTGGCGAGCGCTACGAGCATCGCCACGATTGGCGCCGTGGCACACGCGGCCATACGGAAATTGATTCCACCGGCCAAGCGTCATCCAGGCAAATTCTATGGGGCGAGCTTCGCTACTTGCTGGGCGGTGCAACCTCACTCAACGGGAGTGGCGCCGCAGATGGCTTCCTCCGCAACTTGGATAAGAGCAACCAGGACGGACTCGGACAGCCACAGGTAGATTACGATACCTTCCCTCTTGGGACATTTGATGCTGACCTACGAGTTGGAACTTGCGACTACGATGACAGAGCAACCACCATGAGTGACATTGCCAATATCGATGCCTAC
>JAESTW010000128.1 GCA_016763395.1 Kofleriaceae bacterium | reverse complement strand
CGTCCGTCTAGGCGTCCGGTGTCTTCGCAATCACTTCCTTCAATGTCAAACACACCGTCGTTGTCACTGTCGAGGTCACGGAAATCTGGCAAATCGCTACCATCTGTGTTCGTAGGGGAGCTTGGGCTGGTGTCGCCAAATCCGTCTAGGTCGTCGATACCGTCTACGATACCGTCGCCATCGCTGTCCGGCAGATCGCATACTCCATTCAGATCTTGGTCAGTGCACTCGCTGCCGACTTCAACCACATCCAATATTCCGTCATTGTCCGTGTCCAGATCTCGATAATCTGCGGCCGAGTCACCATCGCTGTCTAGTGGATCGGCACTGCTTGCATCATCGGCCAGTCCATCTTGGTTGATATCGCTAGCGGCATCGCACAGTCCATCCACAGGCGAGACATCTGCGCATCCCAGGCCCCCTTCGAGGATGTCTAGAGCGCCGTCATTGTCGCTGTCGAGATCGAGATAGTCCGGGACGCCATCGCCGTCAGTGTCCGGTGGCACGATTCCACTAACATCATCTGCGAGTCCGTCGCCGTCTGAGTCTGGACCATCACATCGCGCGTCCCGTGGTGTCGTATCGACACACGCACTGTCTCCCTCGATTCGATCTGGAATGCCATCATTGTCGGAATCGAGATCTAGGATATTGGGCAATCCGTCACCGTCGACGTCGCCTATTCCCTCTATGCTATCTAGAATTCCGTCGTTGTCAGAGTCAATGTCTTGGTAGTCGTCATGACCATCGCCGTCGGTATCTGGCGTCTCCGATGTCGCTCCGTCCGGGACGCCATCGCCATTGGAGTCAGCTTCGTCGCAGCGGCCCATCGGCGCAACAAGGTCGGCGCAGTTCGAGACAGCCTCAATCAAATCGAATATGCCGTCATTGTCCGAGTCCAGCGACTTGTAGTCAGGAACGCCATCCTCACTGGTGTCGGTAGCCGGTTGATACTCATCGTCTCCAAAGCCAATTGCTCCATCCAAAGAGTCTACGATTCCGTCACCATCGCTATCAGCACCATCGCAGTGTCCGTCCGCCAGGCTTACATCGCCACAGTCTGAACCGCCTTCCTCAAGGTCCAATATGCCATCGTTGTCCGAGTCGAGATCGAGAAAATCAGGCACAGGATCACCGTCACTGTTGTCGGTAGAATCAGGGCCGGCATTGTCGCCATCGTAGTCGGGAATGCCCGAGTCGTTGCTGGTTACAATGGCGTCGCAGAATCCGTTAGTGCCCACGCCCATGCCCAGGGCGCAATCAACACTTCCATCGCCGTCTAGGTCGGCGGCGCCATGCCCGGCTTCCTCGATGTCTAGTATACCATCGTTGTCCGAGTCGAGATCGAGATGGTTTTCAACGCCATCGCCGTCCTGGTCGAATTCGCTGGCAAGCGCGTCGCAGTACCCATCAATGTTTAGATCCTGGCAGTCGGCAGCATTGCCATCACCTCGGTCATCGGCATCCACTCGGTTTGCGATTCCGTCATTGTCATTGTCGGCGTCCGGATCAACTCCCAGAAGATTCTCTGCGGTATCGAGGATTCCGTCATTGTCATCATCGAGATCCAGTACATCGATCACTCCATCTCCGTCCGCATCTTCCCCCAGGTTGCAGATACCATCGGCGTCTCCGTCGGCGCCATCATTGCCACCGTCGTCAGTTCCAGACCCACAGTCGTCGCAATTGTCAAAATCCAAGTCACGGCATTGGGTCGGATCCAGCGGACTATCATCATCACCATCCAGTACACCATCGCCGTCATCGTCTGGGTCTGTAATATCGCAAATTCCATTGGCGTCTGTGTCGGTGCCGTCGCTATTGGGATCGACCACGCCGGAGCTGCAGTCGTCACAGGAGTCATTGTCCGCATCCGCACATTGCAGTGGATCGTTTGGATCTGTGTCCGGTCCAGCAACGCACACGTTGGCAAAGGCCAGGGGACCATCGCAAACCCCGTCACCATCAGTGTCCACCGAATCGCCTCCTGGAACATCGCCCGGGCATACCGCAGTGCCCAAGACGCAGCTTTCCTCAAAGTCTGAGAGACCATCGCCATCACAGTCATCGCTGCCATCAATAGCCTCGACTTCTACCGTAGCACTCAAAGTGGCTTCCAAGAATGCGTAGGTGTCCAGCAGTGTGGCGTCCCCTTTGCTGCTTCCTGAGAAGTTTCCCCATGCACGCGCGTTGACGTTTGCGTCTGCTGGCAAGCCATACAAACCGGAGGGCATACCCGCCTCACCAGATGTTTCGAGGCCAATTCCACTGCCGTTGGGCATGTTGACGGCACTTGCCTGAACCAGAGTGTCACTCCAATACATCGATAGTCCAGTTCGTGAAAAACTCGTTCCGCCAGTTGGGGTAACGGAGAACATTCGCAGACCCTCAAAGCTGGTTTCGATGTCCTCACCGATGTAGTGCAATTCTCCGACATTGACGGACACGGCACAATTGTAGGCTCCCGCAGCGACGATGGCGCCGGCACTATCACGGCCGTCCCACGCGATTGTGTTGGCTCCAATTGATACTTGTCCGACAATCAGTAGGTCGTTCTGGTTTGTCCGGTCCAAAATGCCGTCGTTGCTTGTGTCGCAGAGCAGGTGGTAGGTTGCTTCGACATTGGAGTTGAATGAAAAGGTGCCTGTAGTAATGCCAGGTACAATCAAAGCGCACCCAGCAGGTCCACCTGAATAGGAAAAAGAGGATATAACAGGTGTTGTCTGAGTATAAGTAGCCACTTCCGGTGGGTTGACATAGAGACGATACTCGGGAGTAACATTTCCTGTGTCGGGGACGCTGCGTCCAGCATTCTGTCCATCCACGCCACTCGAGTTGCCAGCGATGTTGTATGCGAATCCAGACAGCCCGTCGAGTTTCAGCTCAACAGCAGAACTCTGTCCGGGAAGCCCACCAGAGACTAGCGCATAGTAGCTGTTGTTCGCAGATCGGTTGAGCGCGAAACTGCCGGTGTTGTAGCGCCAGATGTCGGAAAAGAGTCGTCCAAAACCCGGCGCCGTCCCGGACACGCTGATGTCCCAGTTGTCGTTGAGCCCTTGGTTTTGGCTCAGTGTCTGTGTAAATATTCCGAGTTCTCCTGAGAGCATATCGGTGCCAGGGCCCAGGACCACGGTGACGCCGGAAGGAGATTCCACACTCAGAGCACCGACACCTGCATTGCCCCATGCGATGCGTTCGTCAACGTCCAGTATGTCTACGAACATAGTGGTCGAGCTTCGAAGCTGCTGATTCGAGCCGATCTCGGCAGCTCCTTCTGCATGGGCATGCATCTGAAGTGCAGATAGAGAAAGAATCGAGATTGCGAGGCAGTGGGTGAATTTCATGTGACGGACTTTTCTTGCAAACGCTGTGAGTTCAATCGCAGTATCGACGCTCTCGATAATTCCTTTATCGAGAGCGTATCGGTCCCCGACTGACCGAATAGAGGTAAGCGTTGGTTAGCTCGTCGAAACCCTG
>JAESTW010000127.1 GCA_016763395.1 Kofleriaceae bacterium | reverse complement strand
TACGTCTTACGTCTTACGTCTCCTGATGAGCGCAGGCGGTCATCTTTGCGCTTCCGCTGGCGATGTGAGTGGTTTGGCAGAAGCAATAGGTGTAGGTCGGACAGGAGGCTCGGGCGGACGGATCGCGACGACAAGCTTGGCCAGCGTCGAACTCAAGTTTTTAGCCTGGATGACGCACTAGCCGCGCTAACGCGGAACCTCGGTCAGAGCATCGGGAAAAGCTTCCTGACAACTTTGATCATCCAGCGAGATAGAATGTAGCTCAGTCGTGGAAACAAGAATTTCTACGCCCTCGAGTTGTCCGAAGTTGTGAGATTCCGACCATGGCATGACACGCATCTCACTGGCCAATAGAGCTTCGTCTCGGTGAGTCAAACAAGACTGCCGAGTATCGGTCACGCAATCCCCATCACACGCATCCCAGGCTCCCACTGCCGGATCAGTCGGGTCACTCTCTCCGCTTGGCGGCGGCCCACACTCTGCCAGCGTACAGGATTTATACTCTGCGCAATTGGGGTAACTATCGAGATTGCCCCTGCGAATGAGGACCAAGACCTCTGCGCCGTTGGTAGGTCCTTGTGGAATCTCTAGTGAGCCAGGCGTTTGACATGGCAGCTCATCGGTCCACGTGCCGCCGACTTGATCACCGACTTGCAGTATGTCCGAAGGCAAGTCTGCGAATATTTCTGTGACCTCGATTCTCAGAGGGTCGAGGCCCTGAACCATTCCGCGTACGGCTACATCGTGTTGGCTCGGGTCACACACGCAATTGTAGGGCGGCGCGAATGTTCCTTCTGTCCCCGATTGGCCACATGCCGCTAGTGCCAGGGTTGCCCAGGCCGATACTACGATTGCTTGAAAGTTCATGACTACTAGCATCAGGGTAGGGGGTACTTAGATCAATAACAATCATCTCGTTTTAGAACATATCGCCCTCCACTACTGCACTGATAAGTGCAATACTGCGATAGCAACATGGAAGTTTCAGCCCAACAATTCCTGCGTTCTGTGCGCGGCAAACGCTCGCAAGTCGCGTTTAGCCGACGACTCGGTTACCGCTCCAATCCCGTGGCAGACTGGGAAGCGGGGCGGCGCTTTCCGACTGCGGAAGAGGCACTACGGGCGTGTACGCTCAGTGGAATCGATTTGGCAACGGCCTTCTCGAAATTTCATGCGGCGTCGGCACCGGCGTTGCAAAACGGCCTTCCCGCCTGGCTACAAGCGCTGCGGGCCAAGACGCCGATCGTAGAGCTCGCCTCTCGTATGGATCGCTCACGCTTTGCCGTGAGTCGTTGGCTTAGCGGACAAAGCAAACCTCGCTTGCCCGATTTCTTCCGGCTTGTTGAAGCTCTTACCGGAAGGGTGTCCGACTTAGTCGCCGAGCTTGTCTCGATCGGCGATGTGCCCTCCTTGGCAGCAATGTACAGCGCCCGGACAGCCGCGCGAGCCTTGGCTTTTGATGAGCCGTGGACCGAGGCAATATTGCGAGTCTTGGAAACTCCCGCCTACCAGAACACTCCCGAGCACCAGGTTGGATGGATTGCAGCGAGGTTGGGCATTGCGATCGAGGTCGAAGTGCGATGTATCGACCTTCTCGTGACAGCCGGAGTCATTGCTCATCGCGAAGGCCACTATCAGGACGCAGGTCCACTATCGGTCGACACAACAGCTCATCCCGACATGGTCCGAGGACTGAAAAGTCATTGGACGCAGGTGGCAAAGCAACGCGTTCAAAACCCAGGGGAGCGGGATTTGTTGGCCTACAACGTAGTCTCACTTTCCAAGGATGACTACCAGCGTGTCCGGGACCTACTGCGTTCAACCTTCCGAGAAATTCGGACACTGGTAGCAGGTTCTTCGCCTACCGATACCGTCGCATTGCTCAATGTACAGTGGATTGAGTGGCCTATGGACTAACATTGAGGGTAAATCGCTGATCGTCACGACCTACCTTTGACCATGAGAATTCGGCGAGTAATTCTTGTGGAGTACAGCCATCTGCCTCACTTCGAAGCCCACAGAGTTTTGCCAAGAGGCCGCAAAACTCTGTCGCGCTCCACATCTCACGTATCTCCCCAAAAGGGAGGGATTTGTGCAACTTGGCGAGTTTCTCGCCTGCCTCTTCCATCAGTAAAAGATGATGCCGATAGCGGGGAGTGCTCAAACCGAGAAGAGACTGCAATTGTATTTGCGTCGCGGTACTCGTCGCCAAATCATTTCCCCGTACAACCCGGGTAACCGAACGTTGAGCGTCATCAACCACAACAACGAGGTGATAGGCATAGACTCCGTCTCGGCGCACGATTACTGGATCTCCCATGTCGAGAGCCGGAGTTTGAGACAGGTCTGTGCCCGATTCATCAACAAGTTCGACGCGAGTATCCGGCAAGCGGACACGTAGAGCTTCTGATGATTCGCGCCATCCCGCCGCAGGAAGACTGCGCGTCCGGCAGGCATTGTCATAGGCAAAGCTGTTGTCCGGCGCTCGCTCACAACGTTCTCGCAATTCTCTCCGGGAGCAGGAGCAAGGATAGAGAACTCCTGCTTTTGCCAAGCTATCGATCGCCCCCTCGTGATACCGAACGAGTTCACTTTGCCGGTCGAGGTGGTCCCAATCGAGCCCGAGCCACTGGAGTGCCTCTACCATTTGTTCTCGCTGGCCCGGCTTCCGCCTGAGAATATCTAGATCTTCGAGTCTAAGAACAAATCTTGCGTCTTGTGAGCGCGCGTCAAGCCAAGCCAATAACGCAGCGAGAAGGGTTCCTGGGTGTGCTGCGCCGGTTATCGATGGTGCGAACCTGCCGCACTCACTCAATGCTCAACCAATAACCTGGTTTCGGCCGGCGTGCTTTGCTTTGTACAGATTCTCATCAGCCCGTTTGATTAACCCTGTTGGTTCCATCGAACCGTCACCGCCTCCAGCCAGAGTTGCGACTCCGACCGATATCGTCACTGTAAAGCTGTCACCCTCGTATTCAAAGGGAGTAGCGCCCACTAGCTCGCGAACCTGCTCACCAAATGCCATCGCTCCAGCGTTGTCTGTCTCTGGCAAGACTGCTGCAAATTCTTCGCCACCGTAACGAGCCAGTAATTCTTCTTTGCGAATACGACCCAGTAGCCGCTTGCACAACTCCTTGAGCACATGATCTCCTGTGAGATGTCCGTGAGTATCGTTAACCAACTTAAAGTGGTCAATGTCAAACATTAGAAGTGATAGCGGGCGTCCGTATCGCGAGCAACGAGCAATTTCCCGTTCCAAAAACTCGAGAAAGTAGCGTTTGTTGTGGGCACCGGTCAGACCATCAATAATGGTCATTTTGTAAATTTCTTCGTGATACGAAGTTTCGATTCCTGAACCGGACAAGAACTTGAAAATCGCCGAGCCGATCTTTACAAAATCGCCATCTCGAAGTGGTGATCGCTGAACGGGAATATCATTGATATAAGAACCATTCGTAGACCCTAGATCTTCAACGAACCACTGCTCGTCTACTCGGTATACCCGGGCATGACGCCGGCTTACCGAGTCCCTGTCGATCTGTACATCACAGTCGCTGCCACGGCCCACCACAATCTCGCTGCTACCCAGACTCCACCGTCGCCCCAGGTCTAAACCCGGCGGGTAAATCAGTACCAAACAGCCATCGCCGCTAGTCGCCTTGGGCGCAGCAACCTGAACCTTCGTAATCCTAGTCTTCCACTCACTCACGAGTCCCTATGATAGCACCACTTTATCCACAGGATCGTCGCGTAGGTGATCAATATTCACAGCTTGTACGGCAATGTCGTTGGAAAACCCACTATCGACTATGGCCGCTTTGGCCGCAGAATTTATAGAAGTACTGGGCGAGCCTTCTCTTCCTGGGCCGGGCTAAGTGTCTGGTGTAGAACACCAGAAATGAGCGGCATTGCCGCGTAAAGCAAACGCTTGCGCAGCCAGTGTTAGGAATTTGGGTGTTGAACTCGTTTAACACCAGATTCATAGGCACGGAAGTCGGGTGCTATAGTCCGCGGCACCAAGGATGCGTCACGTCATAGCAATTGATCAGGGAACTACTGGTAGCACGGTGCTCATACTCGACCAGGCTCTCAATATCGTAGGTCGGAAAAACGTCGAGTTTCCACAAATTTATCCGCAACCGGGCTGGGTCGAGCACGATCCAGAAGAAATCTGGAAGTCCGTGGGGCACGCCCTGGCAGCAGCGATGGCCGAGGCGGCTATTGACCCAGCTAGTTTGGCCGCAATCGGAATCACCAATCAGCGCGAGACCTGTCTGCTCTGGGATGCCAAAACACTGCGCCCAGAACGCAATGCAATCGTGTGGCAAGACCGTCGGACAGCTGATCGCTGCGCCGAACTCAAGGCCAAGGGACTGGAAGAGGATGTACGGCGGCGCACCGGCCTTGTGCTCGATCCCTACTTCAGCGGCACAAAGCTGGCGTGGATGCTCGACGAGGACAAGACTAGACGCGCCCGAGCAGCCAAGGGAGAACTGCTCTTTGGCACTATCGACTCGTACTTGGTCGCCAAACTCTCAGGTGGCGCTGCGCATATTACCGACGTGAGCAACGCTTCTCGGACGCTGCTCTTCTCGCTCGAATCGCTCAATTGGGATCCCACCTTGCTCGATCTCTTTGATATCCCCCGGGAGTGTTTGCCCGAGGTTCGCAGCTCCTCAGAAGTATACGCAGAGACAAAAGGGGTCCCTGGAATCCCCGATGGCGTGCCTATCGCCGGCATCGCAGGAGATCAACAGGCCGCTCTCTTCGGACAAGCGTGTTTCAACTCCGGAGATACGAAATGTACCTATGGAACCGGCGCTTTCATCTTGATGAACACTGGAACCAAGCCGATTGTCTCGCAGTCCGGCCTATTGACCACTGTTGCCTGGCAGCTGGGCCCCGATAGCCCTGGTATTTACGCTCTCGAAGGTTCTGCATTTATCGCGGGCGCCGCAGTTCAGTGGTTGCGCGACGGTCTAGGCCTATTTGACCAAGCGGCGGACATTGAGGCGCTTGCGGCCTCGGTTGAAGATACTGGCGGTGTTGTCTTGGTGCCCGCCTTTGCTGGGTTGGGAGAGCCGCACTGGCGTCCGAACGCACGAGGATCCATTACCGGGCTAACTCGCGGAACAACCAAGGCACATATCGCTCGAGCAACTCTTGAGGGCATGGCCTTGCAGAACTGCGACATTGTCAGCGCCATGAAGTCAGACTCAGGGTATGCACTCGCAAGCTTCAAGGTCGATGGCGGCGCGGCGGCGAACAATTTGTTGATGCAGTTTCAGGCGGACATACTCGGGGTTGAAATTGTCCGGCCAGAGATGCTCGACACCACAGCACTGGGCGCGGCCTTCTTGGCTGGCCTAGGAACTTCTCTGTGGAAGGATAAAGCTGACGTACTCTCTATCTGGAAAGAAGAGCGACGCTTTACTCCTTTGATGGATCAGAGCGAGAAAGAAGCTAGGCTCGCTGCTTGGAATGCCGCGGTAGCTATCGCGTAAAACGCTCTTCTCTGGGAGAGATATCCCACCAGTTCGAAAGCACCGTCAAGAAGTAAGCACTCGGTGAAGTACATCTTCCTGACTTTCCTCGAAGTCGCCCGTCCGAAAGACGCCCTCATTTCAAACGACGCTATTTTTATGGCCGTACCCAACTCAAATTTGCGCCGGTACAATTCTTACAAAAGCTCGCCCTTCTCATCCCTCCCCATGGAAAAACCTCACTCGTTATCATGGGGTTTTCACCCCAAATCATACTCATCGGGCCGATATCGTAAACATTGGCCGACCAATGTCGGAC
>JAESTW010000126.1 GCA_016763395.1 Kofleriaceae bacterium | reverse complement strand
GTTCGACGATTGTCAGCTCGATACCCCCTAGGGATTCGGCTCTGATGCTCCCAATATCCTGCAACAAATACATAGCTGTTGTTGGAATAGTCGTAATAGGGGGCGACATAGACATAGCCAGAACGCTCTCGTTCCCAATGGCCTGCCTTCCAAGCCCATTCGTATCCATTCCAAGACCACGCGCCTTCGATCCATACATTGCCGTATCCTGGCGATGCGGTACGCTGTTCATACAAAGGCTGTGGTGGCAGGCTCGAAACCGTGTAGGTTCTTGGGGTACCAACTGCGATGTGACCACTGGTCCGCATGACTGGGCCTTGCCCACGAACGGTACAACCCGTTGCTGCTACTACTAATAAGGCGCCCAGCGCCAATTTCAGTTTAGATATTGCCATTAGTTTGGAATTCTCCACTTTCATTACTCAGGTTGGACGGACGAATACCCAAGAGATTCACAGCATAGTTGACGCCAGGTGCCTCCGCAAGTACACACAAAGTCCAATGAAAACCGTATTCTCAGGTATCCAACCTTCTGGTGAGCTTCACCTTGGCAATTACTTGGGCGCCATCCGCAATTGGGTTGAGCTGCAAAACGAGTTCTTTTGCTTCTTTTGTATCGTGGATTATCATGCAATTACACAGGATTACACGCCCAAAGAGATGCGCGGACGAGTTCTCGACATGGCCACCGACATCTTGGCTTGCGGTGTCGACCCTGAAAAATCTGTGCTTTTTGTGCAGAGCGATGTGAGAGAGCACACAGAGTTGTGCTGGGTTTTAAATTCAGTTTCTCAATTCGGAGATCTGAGCCGAATGACACAATTTAAAGACAAGAGCCAACGACAAGAACACAATATTAATGTCGGTCTCTTTGACTATCCAGTTTTGCAGAGCGCCGACATTTTGCTCTACAAAGGGCAGTTTGTTCCTGTGGGCCAAGATCAGGTTCAGCATATTGAGTTTGCCAGGCGCCTGGCACGTGGATTTAACACTAGATGGGGCAAGGTATTTCCCGAGCCCGAGGCAAAGCTAACTTCGACTCCGAAGATTATTGGACTCGATGGCAAAGCAAAAATGTCTAAGTCTATTGGCAACACGATCCCACTTGGAGCAACCGACAAGCAAGTGCGCAAGCTCCTGGCCAAAGCCGTGACCGATCCGCAGCGCGAGAAACGTGAAGATGTTGGCGATCCGGACAAGTGCAATGTATATTCGCTCCATGGATTCTTCTCGTCCGAAGAAGACAAAGCCTGGGTTCGCGAGGGCTGTACCACTGCCGGTATTGGCTGTGTCGACTGTAAAACCAAACTCGGCGACAACCTGATAGAAACTCTCACTCCAATTCGAAATCGAAAGAAAGAATTATTGGCCGATCCGGACACCGTAATTGACATTCTCAATCAGGGCCGAGACAAAGCCCGCCAAAGCGCCGCCAAAACCATGGACCAAGTACGCAAGAAACTTGGGCTGTGGCAACGATGAGAGCGGACACCCGGCGCAGTGGAGTTGCAGCGGCGATTACAGCGCTCTTTGCCATGGCATTGGCGGCAGCGGTTGCCGGACGCGGTTGCAACGAGACCGAAGACGGACCTACCGCCGCACTCCGTGTGTTTGTGACTACCGCAGCCGCAGGTGATCGAGATGCACTACTGGAAATGCTAGGGCCAAAGTCGAGAGCTAAGCTCGAAAACGCGGCTAACAAGGCGACCAAGCTTGTGGGTGGCGAACGGCGCTACGAAGCGAGAGATATGATTCAGCCGGTAAGTGGTGGGGCTGGAGATATTTCGATTGTTAGCATGGGTAGAGACGGCGATACGGCGACGATGTCGGTGACTGACGCAATCGGAAACAAAAGCCTCGTCACCGCAGTCTACATCGATGGCAGTTGGCTCATTGAACTTGCAGACTGAGCTGAAGTGTAAGGAGAGGGCCGACACAGGACCGGACAACCCCCTATTTCGCTTGCGGGCGTACTCGTCCCTTCCAAACGATAGTATTGCGTCCGTGGTCCTTGGCAACGTAGAGATTGAGGTCGGCTCTCTTGAGTAGGGACTCGGCGTCATCGCCAGCGGTCAACATCGTCCCACCTGCACTCACTGTCAAGTGAACAGGTACTTCTCCCACACTCAATTCTATTGCGGACACCGACCGGACTATATCAGCAGAGCGGCCAAAGGCGACGTCATCAACTGCATTGCTCAGGAGAACCACAAATTCGCCTCCACCAATTCGACAGGGTAGATCAGATTTCCGAGTCGTGTCCTTCAGCAGGGTCCCCAGTTTCTTCAGTGCGATGTCCCCTACTTCGCGACCACGAGTATCGTTGATTAGCTTCAGCCGATTCAAATCAAGGAGCAAGACTGCCAAGGGCGCCCCGGTCCTCTCCGATCGCTCGATGAACTTGGGCAGCTGTATGTTAAGGCAGCGCCGGTTGTAGATTCCTGTAAGCTCATCAGTCTGAGCAAGTAAGTCCGATGCTACGAGTTCTTCTTGAGTACGCTGAAGGTAATCGAGTGTGTGCTCGAGTTCGCGATTGCGACGCCGAAGGTCTGAAAAGAGATGATGTTCCGACGCCACCAGGTAGGCACAGGTTTCTTGCAGAAGCGAACACAGAAGCTCGGGACGCTCAGATTTGAGTTTGTTGATGGTCTCCAGAGTAAGAACACGCACACGACAATTCCCTCGTGCAATAGCGGTCCCTGTCCGGTTTACTCCTGGTGCCAGCAGTGAAATCTCGCCCAGGAACTGCCCGACACCCAGGACTTTAGGTTCATTTCGATAGTCGAGATAGACCAAGACCTCGCCACTCTCAACAATGTACATGGCGTCGCCCACCTCGCCCTTTCGAAAGAGCGCCTCGCCGGATGAAAGCATCTGTATGCTTCCCATATTGGCAACGACTTCTCGTAGCTCCTGTGGCAGAATCGCAAAGGATACTGTACCAGCAGTAAAAGGCTCGTCACCGTGCTCCACCACCGAATTCTCACCTTCCGACTTGCCCACGTTCGCAGATGTACAACACGCCGGCCATGCTTAGCAAGCGCCCGTTTCGGATCGCATTTGCCAGCGGAAGCGGCAACCTGGCGTATCAGGTGCCCCACGCCCTTACTCCCCACTCGTATTTGTCTTACTATTGCCACAAGCCAGTTCCGCTGGCTCCTGGTATTTTTCTATGTTTGCCCCATACATTCCAACGGACAGACGCCTTGCTGTGGCCAAAGGCTCCTCATTGCCTGCAAACTGTGTAGGTTCCGCGCTATTCGCCGATATTTCTGGTTTTACCCACCTGGTGGATTCGCAGATAGACGAATTTGGGGCGCGCAAAGGCGCAGAAGAAGTTTCCCGGACGCTAAACACCGTATTCACAGCACTCATCGGTGCCCTTCACCGCTACGGCGGAAGTGTAATTCACTTCTCTGGTGACGCAATAACCTGTTGGTTCGACGAGACAGGCCCCGGCGAAGCGGGCCAAGCAAGGCGACGTGCGATCACCGCAGGCCTGGCAATGCAGAAATCCCTCGCCACTCTCCGATACAACGCAAGCGCTAGCGATCCACTCGCCACACTGGAACTCACAATCGCTGTCACCTACGGACCTGCACGTCGTTTTCTGGTTGGAGCCCCAGAACTACTACAGCTGGATGTCATCACTGGAACTCCTCTGGACAAGATTGCGATAGCCGAAGAGATCGTATCCCCCGGCGAATTTGTTGTCTGCCCGGATGTTTTGGCGAGTAGCGAACTCGACTTGATAGTAGCATCAGAGAAGAAACACGGATTTAAGTCGATTACGGACCTTCATTTTCAATCCCCCGAAGCCCACTGGGACACCGAGCCAAACATAGCGCCAGGCGAAGGCTGGGAGTTTGTTCGGTCGGAGATTCGGGAACACCTGAAGCTCAGCGAACCCATGCTTGGTGACTTGCGCAAGGTTAGTCCGGTGTTTTGCTCCATCGAGGGAATTGACTACTCTGATCCACTCGCAGCACAAACTCTGGACAAGGCTGTCCGAGTCATTCAAAAACATGCCAACGAATGCGGTGGCGCCCTACACGAGCTGAGTATTGGTGAAAAATCGACCTACCTCTATCTTGTCTTCGGTGCTCCCCTGGCCAATGCCGATGACTGCAGCCGTTCACTCAGAGCCGCAGAGCTCGTGCATCGAAGTTCCACCCTCGCCCAGCTCGGTCTCCGTACGCGAATCGGTGTCAGTCGCGGACGAGTATTCACGGGAATATGTGGCGGTAGCGGACGTACTTGTTACGCTATCATCGGCCGCGAGGTTAACATTGCGGCAAGGCTAATGGGGCATGCTAGCCCCGAGCATATTCTGGTCACAGAAGAAGTAGTATCCGAGGTTGCGGACGCCCATACATTTAAAGAACTGCCCGCCGTGCGGCTGAAAGGCGGAGCTGCAAGCGTCCGGATATTCGCACTCGACGAGGCAACAGCTCCCAGAATTCGGACGACACACTCAACACACAGTAGTCTATTCGGCCGAAAAGAAGAACTCGCAATCCTCGCAAAGCATCTCGCAATGGCTGAAGATGGCACCGGAACTCTCGTTGTAGTCGACGGTGAGCCCGGCATCGGGAAATCTATACTCATTGCTCAGTGCATTGAACAGGCAAAGCAATGCGGATTTGATGTCGCACTTGCTCAGGCTACAACGATTGGCAGTGGTATCGCGTGGCGAGCCTGGCGTGATGCCATCGCCTCAACACTGGGAGTGATAGATCTGCTCTCCGATCGAGAAGAACTCCAGAAAGCAGTAATCCCAGCACTCGAGTCTATCGCTACCGATTTGGGTCAACGAGCTCCTCTGCTCAACGCCATCTTGCCGATGAAATTAGACGAGAGCGATCTAACCCGCTGGATGAGTCAAGAAGTACGGGGCGACAACACCCAGAAACTTCTATTGCAAATACTCGGCAATAACTCGCAAGCCTCAGACAGGCCGCCCAAGCCTCTGCTAATCGTCTTCGAGGACGCACACTGTGCCGACACCTCGTCGTGGCTGTTGCTGGAGCAATGCTGGGAAACCTTCCCCCATGCCCTGATAGTCATCGCGACGCGCCCATTGGGGCAATATGCCAAGCTGGCACTCATTCCCGATTCGTGCATTGGCGAGCTAGATTCGGACACGACAATCAAGATCCAGCTAACCAGCCTGTCTCAGGCTGAGGGAGAACGAATCATGTCGGTCACATTGGATTGTGAGTCTTTGCCCCAGGAACTCACAGACTTCGTCAACCAGCAAGCCGGCGGACACCCCTTCTATACAATAGAGCTAACCCTCGCGTTACTAGAAGCAGGTATTATACGGATTGTCGACGGAACCTGTTCGATAACCACAAGGTTGTCCGAATTGCGTTTCCCCGACTCAATAGAAGGGGTCATTACCGGACGAATCGACAGGCTTCAACCATTTGATCAACAGGTGCTAAAGACCGCCTCGGTGGTCGGCATCGACTTTAACATCACCCCCTTACACGCTCTTCTTCCGAAGGATGAAGAATCCGTACTACCGCCCTCGCTGGGAAGAATTGAATCCCGGGAGTTGGTGTTTCGTCACACAAACACAGAGAACGATCAAACCTACTCCTTCCAACATGCTCTGACGCAAGAAGTCGGATATCAGCTATTGCACCACGCGCAGCGCCGCACTCTCCACGAGAGACTTGCAATCCACTATGAGACGCACTATCAACATTCTCTTGGCCCGTGGCACGGAATTTTGGCGCATCACTGGGAGTTGTCCGATAATCAGCCCAAAGCTGTCGACCACTTGGACAAGGCAGGCCAACTGGCTCTAGAGCAAGGTGCTTTCAGAGAATGTCTACGCTTCTACTCCAAGGCAATCCCCCTCTCGGAGTCGCAGGAGACCGACAAGCGTATGGCGCTTTGGCACTCTCGAATTTCCAGTGCGAGATACCGTCTAGGGGACCTTGCAGAAGCAAGAAAAGCGGCAGAACAGGCGCTACCCGCTCTCGACATCCCCGTTCCCAGAGGCCCGCGTTTGGCGGTGGGAATCGCGCGAGAGGTACTGAGACAAACCCGCCACAGACTTTCACCCAAGAAGTTCATCGGACAAGCCGACGATGCTCGGCGCAAAGAGTTGCGGTCATCAGTGCGATTGTACATGACATTGTCCGAGCTCTACTACCTGGGAGGCGAGCCAGGACTAAGCACCTATGCTGCTCTTCGCCTGGTAAACGTCGGCGAGCTCTCGGGAGAGTCCTCAGAGCTATTGGAGGCCTACGGAGTGGCCAGTTTTATCTGCGGACTCATTGGTCGGGACTCGTGGGCCGAGAGCTACGCCGATTTGGCTTGGAAGCTCGCGGAAAAGCTAGATACACCGCTTGCAAACGCAATCGTGAGACATCAGTTGAGTCTACATCAAGCCGCCTTGGGCAAGTGGGACAAGGTTCGAGAGTACGAACTCGAGGCAGCATCCATTTACTCGCATTTGGGAGATATTGGCCGGCTTCGGGATGCTCTGGGCTTGCACGGCACCACAGAATATCTCGCAAGCAACTATGAATCAGGCGAAAAACTGTTGCAAGCGTTACTTTCGACCCAGCGAGGCAAGGAGAGTTTTGTGCAAAAGATATGGGGCGCTGGCTGGCTTGGCGCAATCGCACTAAAACGCGGACAGAACGACAAGGCCCGGGATTGGCTGGAAGAGTCACTTTCCCTCTTGGACAACAATACTGTTGGCCTTATGGAGGTCGCAATCCGAGGCATGCTGGCAATGGCATGTGAACGTTCTGGACAGCGCAGTCGGGCGCTTGAGCTTGCCCAAGAAACCTTCAAGCTCATCCAGAAATCCAAAGGTCGCCCCAGTGGGCACATCTCTCTAGATGGCTACGTATCCACCGCCGAACTCTTTCTCGTATGGTCAACCGATGAGAGTTTTACCGAACATGAGCGCAAGCAACACACGAAGCAAGCGCTGAAAATGAGCGATTTCCTGCGAGTTTTCGCTAAAAGCTTTCCAATAGGAAAGCCGGCTTCTTGGCTATACGCAGGCCTTCAAAAACAAGTATGTGGCCAAAATTCTGCTGCCCAAAAATACTGGAAAGAAGGGCAGCGCGCAGCAGAGGCTCTCAATATGCGATTTGAGCTCGGACAACTGCACCGTGCACAAGCTTCGCTGACCTCGACTTCCCGTGACTATCGAAAAACCAAGTATCTCTCGGCAATTCAGCTCTTCAAACAAATCGGTGCACACGACATGCTGCAGCGCACGCTAAGCGAGTTAGAAAAGGTAGTCTAAGCAATGCCAACAGTGAGCAATTGGAATATTCCGCAATCCATATCCACCATGCCAGAATCTCTCCAGGCTCTGGCGGACATCATCGAGTGGAGTAAAGAGCATGAGAGTCCGCTAGGTTACTTTGCCGCTCTGTACACCAAGGTTGGCTTGCGTATCGAGGAGGCCATCGAAAATGACAAGTTTCAACACCCGGATATGTTGCGTCATCTCGATGTCGTTTTCTTCAATCGATACTTAGAAGCTCTGCATCTGTGGCACCATGGAGACAGTCCAACCCTTCCATGGAAAGTTGCAATCGATGCAACCGAGAATGCCAAGCTCATAGTGCTACAGCACCTGCTGCTGGCAATGAATGCGCACATTGCACTCGATCTTGGTGTTGCAACTGCTGAGGCGATTCCGAAGCAAAAGCTGCATGGCTTCAAAACTGACTTCGACACGATGAACCAGCTCCTAGCCTCGATCATGCATGATGTAGAAAAGGACATGGCTCTGATTTTCAAATTGCTCAAGCCAATCAATTTCCTCTTTCGCAAGGAAGAAGATATGATTCTAAACTTCTCCATGAGGCTTGTCCGAAAACAAGCCTGGGATACTTGCCTCAAGCTGTCAGCGCTCGATGG
>JAESTW010000125.1 GCA_016763395.1 Kofleriaceae bacterium | reverse complement strand
GGCATGCAGCCAATGTAGGCGTCATTCCCTGGCTCCTCTTGGTGGGGCTCGGAGTCCTCACTGCGTTGCCCACTCACAGCTAGCAGTCTTCAAGTACCGCGATCACAGCCCTTCACCGAGCACGTGTCTTGGGTCATCTAGCCATTGGCCCAAGTGATAGAGAATTACTCTTACTGCTAACCCTAACTACGCTTTTTTGACGTATTGGTATTCGAAGGGCTGTCCATTGATGCCGCGGCATGGAGGTGCGATCCAATTGGCGATCTTACCAGGCTCGGTGCACGGTTTCATGATGCACAATACGTAGATTTCATCCTCCTCTGATGACACAAAGTTCGCCTTTTGAGCTTCCCAATCGACATCAGACAACATCTTACCAGAGGGGTCGAAGTGGTGATCGGAAAAGTTACCTATGTTGCGGTTGAACCGAGAGCTGGGGAGACGAATCTCGAAGGAAATTCCAGCCTTAGATATTATCATATTTCACCTGTCGACGGCGCGTCTAAGCTCGTCTAGGTGATTATCTGGGACCTTAAGCGCTCGCAGCTGGGCAATCTAACGAAAGAACTTCTCTTACAACGCCGGACAATGCTACCCGCCGAGTCGCCCCTTGAACGAATCGTCAGCACTGAGGTAGTCCGTCAGGAAAAGCTCTCCTTTCGTCGGCTATTGGGTAGTGCCTTGCTAGAGCAAATCGAAGGACTTATTCTGGTGGGTCCTACAACTCAGATTTCGACGTTTGAATGGCTGACGTAATACCCACCGGAAGCATCACCACCGATGATTATTGAGTACATGGATCGACTAAACCGCCTTACCGCAACAGGTATAGATGGAGTCGACCTGCGCGACATCCGTCCAAGCATGCTCAACTACTGTACCCGGTTGGCTGAGAGAATGACTGCCTACAAGCTCCGAAGGATGCAGGAAGAGATGCAGAAGCAAACTGGGCTCATAGACCAAGAGACTTCGTTGTCCGAGATCACGAAATCTCCGACGGTGCGAAAATAACCTAAAGGGGTCCCATTTTTTGCTAGCGCGACAACGATGCGTAGGTCATCCCAGTTCATGTCAAACCCTAAGGGCTATCGGAATAGTGGCCGAAGTACGCTCGAACGAGTCAAGGTGAGAGAGGCAATCGCGCCCGCCCTTGCGTCAGAACAGCCCGACTGCGCATCCTCCACCGAAGAGCCGGAGATGATACCTGCGAGAAATTCCAGCGCTCCGTCATTTAGCACAACACCTAGTGCGCTTGGCCCCCAGCGGCTGTCGACTTTGATGGTAGCAATCTCTTCAAGCCACCGTTTGATGAGTTCCTGCGGATTCTCGTCGCTATAGGACCTAAGAATTTCTAGCATCCCTGCCAGTGTCGGAATATTGAGAAGCAGGGCCAAAAACAGTCGATGCTCGGGGCTTTTCAGTATTTGCCGGCGACTGACGATATTGCCCTCACGCAAGCTGTCTTCCAGCGCGTTTTGTATGACGCCTGCGACTTGGCCGTGCTTGGCACTCACGCCTTCCAGCAGCGAGCCTATTTTCCGCACATGACCAACTCGGCTGACGTAGAAACGCAACACAGCAAAGCTAGTTACCAAGTCCGCAACCTCTATGATTTCTCGTAGGGCGCTGACAAGTTCCTTCTCGCCCTTGTCCGCAATCATATCTAAGAGTTGTAATTTGCGGGTCAATTCAACCGATTCCACAAATGGGTCGAAGGCGAGCTGAGGAGTGTATGCCAGCTGTGGACTGCCGGCTGGATCATGATGGGTGCGCACAACAATGGTTGCGCTAGGCTGTCCGAGGTGAAACACCGAATGAATCATCGAGGGGCCTGGTACAATACCCCGGACATCCCCGACCTTCAGGTACTCGCAATCCCAAAAATGAAGTTCACCTGTAACAAACCCATCGCTTACCTTCTCCACTTGCGTGAATCCGTATCTCGTGTGCAAGCTCTCTCCGCGCAGTACGGAAAATGCCCCAGAGAAGGCGTGGTGGTGAATAGCAGCGCTTCCCTCACGCCAGAGAAGAAGCTGAATATGAAAATTCGGACGATGGACCAGGGTTATCGGAGGGTCGCCGAAGCTAGCCGCTATATCCCGTTGCCTCGGCAGTTTCTCTGCCAGTAGTGCCCAAGAGACAATCTCTTCAACACTGTGGTGTTCGGCAGGACGTGCCTGCGCAAGCGCCTGGAGAGCCGCTTCTGAGAAGCCCAACTCACCAGACAAGTTCTCAACCTGATCGGCGAGCTTTTCAAAAAACTGCACAGGCTCCATCTCCTATTCCATCAACGCGTCGGCGTCTTCCCAGACCTTCACGTGCTTGCGCTCTTTGATCTCGGTAAGCAAACGTGCCGTGAATTCAGCAATTGAGTAATTGCGCTGCTCTTTAATGCCGTAACGCCGGACGGTGACCGACTCAGCCTCAACCTCGTTCGCTCCAAGCACTAGAAGATTCGGTATTTTTCGTACGGTACCCTGGCGAATTTTCTTACCTAAGGTGTCGCTCGACAGGTCAACCTCGGCCCGAATAAAGTTCTTGCGCAGCTCGGCACAAACCTTGTTCGCGTACTCGCAAAACTCAGCACCAACCGGCAGTAGCTTTACTTGTACGGGGGCCAGCCATGTCGGCATCGCGCCGCCGTACCGTTCGATGAGGAAGCTTGCAAATCGCTCGTGGGTTGAAAGTGGCGCCCTGTGAATCACAAAGGGAACCTGTTTTTTGCCCTCTGAGTCGATATACGTGCAATCGATTCCATTGTCGACAAAACGCTGGGGAATGCCGAAATCTAGCTGCGTTGTCGATACGGTAAACTCTTTGAGGCCGACGGTTAGAAATTGCACATCTACCTTGGGACCGTAGAAGGCAGCTTCGCCTTTCACTTCTCGGTATGGCAAGTTGCTCTCTTTCATTGCTTCGCGAATCTCATTAGTGGCGTACTCCCAGCCCGCAGGATCATCGATGTACTTCTCTTTACCCTTGGGGTCATCTGGATCCCACATCGAGAGGCGGAAGAAGTAATTATCGAGTTCGAGAAGATCGTAGTAGCGCTTGTGCAAGTCGAGAACTCGGACAAACTCTTCCCGCACCTGCTCTTTAGTACAGTAGATGTGGGCATCGTTCATACACATTGCCCGGACACGAGAAAGGCCGTGGAGAGAGCCCGAGCGCTCGTTGCGGAAGGTGTGACCGTATTCTGCCATGCGAAATGGCAGATCGCGATACGACCTTGGACGTGAGGCAAATAGAATATGATGATGCGGACAGTTCATAGGACGTAGGTAGTATTCCTCACCGTCCTCGTCTTCACCACCCAGCTTCATCGCCGGAAACATCGCCTCTTTGTACAACTCGAGGTGTCCGGAAATCTCGTAGAGGCTGCCCTTGGTGAGCATCGGAGTATGAACTCGCTGATAGCCATCGATGAATTCGAATTCTTCACCAAGCTTCTGTAGCTCGTCGATGATGACCGCGCCATTGGGCAGCCACAACGGTAGTCCGGGCCCGACGTGGTCGTCGATGATAAAGAGATCAAGCTCAGCTCCGAGCTTGCGATGATCGCGCTTTACCGCCTCTTCGCGGGCATGCTGGTAGGTTCGCAGCTGTTTTTTGTCTTCGAAGGCCCAACCGTAGATACGAGTGAGCATCTGGTTTTTTTCATCACCGCGCCAATAGGCACCAGCAATGTTGTGCAATTTGAAAGCGTTGCGGGGAATGTTGCGTGTGGTCTCAACGTGCGGGCCTTCACACATATCGACAAACGGACCATTGGTGTAAAAAGTTAGAGACTCAAGGCCATTTTTGTCCGCGAGTTCTTGTGCGTATTCCGCCTTGTACGGTTCTCCCATTTCTCCGAGACGAGCGATCGCGTCGGGGATGGCCAGTTCTTCGGACGAAAATTCCTGGCCTTCTTTGATGATCTCAACCATCAACTTTTGGATCGCTGGCAAGTCCTCGTCGGATATCGGTTCGGATAAGAGAAAGTCGTAGTAGAAGCCGTCTGAGATCGCCGGTCCAAATCCCAGTTTGGTTCCTGGGCGATACTTCTGAACCGCTTGGGCGAGTACGTGGGCCAAGGAGTGGCGAATGCGGTGTAGGTTTTCGGATACTTCGTTGAGCATGATTTATTTCTCGGTGGCTCTGAGTCTGAGGGTGCGAGCCAGGCGCGCTACGATCCCGCAAGCCACAGAAAAGCTCAAGAACTTAGCTGGCCAATCGGTAGCAGCCCCCTCAATATCGAAGCTTCACGGGCAAATTCGACAGTATTTGGGCTGCCATCATGGTACCAAGCCAACATGAGACAGATTCCCGTGATAGCCCTAGCCATTGCGCTCGCCGCGTGCGCCGGAGACAAATCCTCTGGCACAAACTCCGACGACACTAACAAAGCCAACACCGGTGCCAATGCCGGTACCGACGGCGAAAGCAAGACCGGTAACGCCAAGGGTCACGCAACCGTATCCAAGGATGGTAGTGCCACAAAGGCGGACGATTCTCCAGAGGCCAGGATGGTCGCAAATTTGGCCGGTCTTCACATTGACAAACTCGGCAACCCAGTTCTTCGCTGGGATCATATTCCACCGGTCATTGCCGCAAAAGAGGCACCGCACAAACTCTTGGTTCTCCTGGTTGAGTACAGCGACCGGAAATTCGATCGCTTCTCAGGCGACCCAGACCAGGCGAGCAAGCTCTCAGAATACTACCAAGAGCAGCTTTTTGATGACAGCTACGCCAAGATCGACACCCTCAGTCACTACTATCGTACGCAGAGCCTCGGGAAATACCACGTAGTCGGACAAGTCATGAAGCCGATTACCTTGCCTAAGGATCGCAGCTACTACGGTTCACCACACAGACCTGCTGGCGGGAATTGGCGCAACGATTCAGCTGCTGAAGAGCTGATCGCCGATGCACTCAAAGTCGCTCACAGCACCTACAAAGACCTCGATTGGAGCGATTTCGATCGTTGGGATCCGGAGGACTACGACAAAGACAAAAAGCTCGATGAGGGCGATGGCTATCTCGATCACTTTGTCATTGTTTTCGCCGGCGGTGGCCAGTCCTCTTGCGAGGGCTTGCACAAGGTTGGAGATGTTCTTACATCGAATGTACAAATGAAAGAGGGTCTCAAGCTTTTGAGCAAAGAGCAGCGTGAATGCGCAGACCGCATTTGGCCGCATCGCTCCAAGGTAAAGGCAAACGACGGCACCGGCCCTAAACTCGGCGGCATCGAGAATCCCGGTGGCGGCCTGCCAGTGTCGGACACACTGTGGATTCGCGACTACAATGCGCAGAGCGAATACACCGGAGCATCAACTTTCATTCACGAGTTCGGACATTCAATCGGACTGCCGGATGTGTATTCACGCACAAGCTCCAACTCGACAGGCGGTTGGGAAGTCATGAGCGGCACGGCCAGCCCGAGTCCGCAAAACATGAGTTCATGGTCCCGGCTTATGCTTGGGTGGCTCAAGCCCAAAATTATTACACCGCCTGCTTTCGGCGGCGCTGCGAGTGTCGATTTCAGTCTGCGAACCCTAGACGACCCGGCCGATGTCACGGGCGACGCAGAGCGCGCTGCGATGATCATCTTGCCCCCAAAGAAGAAGAAAATTGAACTCACTGCCCTGCCCGAAGCGTCTGGTAAATGGGCGCTCTACTCCGGCCAAGGCAACGAATTGAGCCGGACAGCAACTCTACAGCTCGACCTCAGCAAGGTCACAGACGGTGCGGAACTCTCCTTTGATGCTTGGTGGGAAATCGAGCCCGGTTGGGATTTTGCGTATCTCGAACTCAGTGCAGATGGCGGCAAGAGTTGGCAGAGAAAGCTGCCCACGGATTCTGCTCACATGCCCGCCAAACATGGGCACGACGGCAAAACCACTCTTCCTGGTTTCACTGGTCTGTCCGGCGATCTTGACGGCGATGGCAAAAATGAGAGCAATGCCGACTGCGATCCCAAAGCGTAGTTGCCGCACGGAGAAGACAAAGACGCGTCCAATCTCAGCCCTTGTCTGAAACCCTCCTGGGTTCGGCCGGCCTTCGATTTATCAGAGTATGCTGGCAAGCACATCGCTGTCCGACTGCGTTACTACACCGACGGTGCCGCCGTAATGCGAGGCATGCTCATCGACAATGTCACGGTGAGTGGGCTGACCGTAAGTGGAGACTTCGAGGGCACGAGCTACGAAGGCTGGACACTGGACGGATTCTCGCAAAGCAGTGGTTCCCACGATTTACTCGTGCCCCACTTCTATCTCGTAGAGTATCGCGACCCCTACGCTCAGGAGGCGGACAACAACATGCGCGACTCGACACTCGCCGCTCACCGCTATGACTCCGCGCTGGCCAAAACTGGGCCGCTCTTCTACGCCAACCCTGGTAACAACAAAGAAATTCTGGCAGTACAAGTCCGCAACCGTCCGGGCGTCGTGCTTTGGTACTACAATGGTGCCTACGCATGGAGCGAGAACGACCCCTCGATCAATGGCCCCGGACAAGGATACCTCCTGGTCGTAGATTCCAACACCAGCGAGCTAAAACTACCTGCACTCGAAGACTGGTTTGTTGGCGCGAAGAAGACCAACGACACACACTACGATGTCAAGGCCGATGATGCCCAGGCCAAGTTGAGAGGCGCCTATGCCTCTACTGTCTGCTTTGTCCGGAGCCCGAGTTACTTGCCCAAGAGCGGTCTCGACAAGAAGCAACGCAAGCGAGTTGACTGTGGCAAGAAGGATGCCCGAGTTGGTGCAATCGAAATCGACGGCCGCAAATTGCGATATTCGTACGAGATTTACAACGAGGTCTTGCCCGGAGAAGCGCGGAAAGCCTTCGCACCTGTAAGTGAGCTACTCGACACCCGGACACGCAAAGGCGTACTCAGTTATCGCCTGCGGGATCGATCCTTTAGGCACCTTCACACCAAGGACGCTCCCTTCTCAGCCGATGCCTTTGAGGCAGGGCTACAGTTCTTCAAGGTTGGCGACAAAGGTCTCGAGCCGGTCTCAACAGAAGACTACCCGGCAACAGCCAGCTTCAGTGATGCCAAGCCAGAACAGCACTTGAACAGCAAACTGCCATTTGGTGGAGTCGCACTGCCCACCTTTGGGCTCTCTCTAAACGTGAAGCCCCGCAAAAAGGACAAGGCCGGACACACAATTGTAGAAGTGCAAGCAACGTGGGCTGCGTCCGATAGTCAATAGCCACCAGACACATGGACTTCCGGATACCAACTCTTTTTCTTGTGGCAGCGCTGGCTGCCTGCGCGTCACACGCTAGCCGGCCGCAAGATCCGGCCAAGCGCTCGCTTGCAGCGCCACAAAACTCGGCCAAGGAAAAGGAGCTACCTGTGCCCAAAGAGTCTTCTACGGCAATCCTCCACGTTGCACAACAGACCTCACCCAACGGCACAGAGTTATACGGCTACAAAAACCAGGCCGGCTCCTTTGCCATCTCGGCAGTGTACGAATTTGCACTCGAATTCTCAGACGGACTCGCTTTTGCCAAAGACTCCGAAGGGTTCGTATGCATCGACAACGGCGGCAAAGAGGTATTCCGCGTCAGTTCCGATTTGCAGCTAGAGTCTGGGTTTGCGGGTGGTTGGGCCATGGTAAAACGAGCGGACCGGACATTTTCCTATCTCGACAAGCAAGGCAAGCTACTGCCCTTGAAACTCGAACGGGCTCGAGCATACTCAGAGGGACTGGCCGCTGTCCGAGTCAATGGACGTTGGGGGTTTCTGGGAGCCAAAGGAAGCCTACAAATCCAGGCTGTATTCCCCGAAGTCTTTGACTTTCACGAAGGCCTGGCAGCAGCCGTGCAAGATGACCATATGGGATTTATCGACGCATCGGGCGCGTGGGTGATTCCCCCGGAGTTTGAGCTAGTCGGTAATTTCGGTAGTGGACTGGCTCCCGCTCAGCCAGGTGACGAAGATGGCTGGGGCTCCACCAAGATGGGCTATATCGACCACACCGGAAGGTTTTCGATTCCCGCCAGTTTCGGACATGCCCACGCTTTCTCCGAGAACAAAGCGCGGGTTCTTTCCGCCAATTCCAACGACCATTGGATCTATATCGACACTGAGGGAAAGCAAGTTGGCAGCGTTTCCTTCAGTGAGTGCGAAGACTTTTCCAATGGCATGGCGGCAGTGCAAATTGCTGGAAAGTGGGGCTACATCGACGATAGCGGCGTTCTTACAATCGCTGCTTTGTACTCTCGTGCAGGATCGTTTTCGTCCGGGACAGCATTGGTCATTCGTGCAGAGCGAGACGGAAACGGAAATCAGCGCGAAGGACGAATCGACAAAATGGGGCATTGGATTGAGAGCCGAGACCGGAATCCTCAAGACGATATACTGCCCACCCCAGCGAGCCCGACAATGCCCTAAAACGGCGATCGGATTGAAGACCAATCAACACGCTCACACACGATGAAAGAAGCAATGACCGCAATCACTATTCACCACTACTCTGATGTCCTATGTGTATGGGCCTATGTCG
>JAESTW010000124.1 GCA_016763395.1 Kofleriaceae bacterium | reverse complement strand
GGACGAGACAAGCTCGTATTTGGTGTCAAAGTAATAAACTTTTCAGTTCTATTATTTCTCGCTATTCAGTTTTCAAAGACCGACAGGGTTGCCCCTGTTTGCCCCCAGTAACTTGCGTCTGCTCGTTGCTGGGATGCGTTTACTATCGGATTTGCTGGCTGTCGTCAACCGTTTTGGGGTCTAGTGAACAAAATAGTGCAAGTAAGCTGCTCACTAGCGATCTCCAAACTGCGTATGCTCGTAGAGCCCAACTCCCTAGTCCCATGTACTGACGAATCCAAGCAATATCAAAGTTTTACTTTCTCGCGGAATTCCGCCACGTTTCCAATCATTAGAGAGGTCTGTTCGTAACCTCACATCATACAACCGATGACTAAGAGGGGACGATAGCTGCCCGAATTTCGCCTCAGACTCCGCACGAAGAGGGTAGGATCGTAACCCCTTGATCCCCCGACCAAGTTAAGCTCGCCAACACTTTTGCTAAATCCGAATTGATTCTGGGTACTAACAGTGTAGATTCGTCCGCCCAATCAAGGCCAAAGATTCCGCCCCTAGCCTGCCCAACGTCAATCACGTTCCGCCAACGTGTTGCCTCACGAGAAAATGTTATTAGTAGAAGTTGACGTGGCCGTCAGCCCCAAAAGCTGGGCTTGCTCTGATTGAGATGGGTTAACCCCCGGGCTACACGTCACACACGTTCAGAAAGTTCCGTCTCAAGACGAATAAGATTTTATCTTACTCCGAGTTCTGGCTCAGTTTTAAGCCAGCCTAAGATAGTGGCCCAACAAGAAGCAAACGGGTCCAGTCGTGTGCGATACGTGCGTGGTGCGTTCGTTGTCGCTTGGACGCGATGTTTGGAATGGGCAATTGCGGACGTATCAGCTCAAGCGCGTAGGCGACTAACATTTGCTGTCGCGCCACTAAAGCGAAGCACTCTGTCCGGCCTGGTAGACGTCAGTAAAGGTATGCACACAACTTCCCGGCATGATGCCTCGGTTGTGGACAACGAAGTCTACTTTGGGATTGGTTGAGGGATTTTAAGGCCAGCAACGCCAATCTCGTATCAACGCAGCGGTGTATCACACCAATCATGAAGCAGCGAGCTTAGTCGGCGCAGCTCCTCCCTCGCGTTATCGATCGTAATCATGGTGTTTTCGTAGGAGGGGTTTCCCGCTCCGTTTAGACTGAGTACTTGGCTGTGCAGCTTCTGCGCAACACTTCTCAGAAAATCCGTGGCCGTGATGAGTACGGAACAGAATTCATCTTGGCTGGGCTGCTGCTGACCGATTTCTGCAAAACACAGTAAGTAGTGGGTATTGGACGGTACGTAGTCGGTATTGGGCAGCACAAGGAATTGCGCCGAATAGTTACGAACCTGTCCGTAACTCCGGATTTGTCCGGTGATGATCTGATCACGGCCACTCTCTCGGCAGGCCAGGAAGGCTAGGAGGAGTGCAATGCCACGTTCACCAAGTACGATATTCTCGGCCAGGGTATCTATATCGGTTCGAAGCCCAGCCCCGAGCGACGCACAGGGAGATTGCCATCGGCGAGTGATACGTCCATCTTGATCAAGGCGTAGTACAAATTCGAGCATCGGGACTCCAGTTGGTTCGCTCAGGCCGAGCACAAACCAGTCAGATTACAAACAGGGCACCTACTAGGTTGCTTTCATATTTATACCCACTAGGGGGTTCCTTTGCAACTTAAGGAGTTGCAAATTGCGCCTTACCTCAGAAGGTCATGACAACACTTGGAAAACGATTGGGGTTGCGCATGCGCGCTGCCCGACAGGCAATGGCAGCTACACAAGCTGAGATTGCGGAGGAGCTCGGTATCTCCGACAAGGTCTATGGACGGATGGAGCGGGGACAGACCTTGCCCAGCTTGTCGACATTTGTTGGCATCACAGAAGTTCTCGGCGTCGAAGCGAGTCAGCTTTTGGCCAACACAGGCTCCAAGGCGGCCGAGTCAGGTATGACCTATGGAGCCAAGCACAGCTCTTCCATGGTCAAGAAACGCTCGTTTCGACTTATCGACCAGTCGGACACTGCCACGGCAGAAGCGATGTTTGCGGTATTGAAAGCCTTGAGCGACCTCAGCGAAGAGAAGTCCTCTTCGAAGAGATAGGTCCATAGAGTTTAGGTTTGGAAACTACTGGTTTCAGAAGCCCAGATAGCTCAATTGGGAACGTTCTCAGGGAATGCTAGTCTTGCCTGACAAATGAAACGGTTGAAATTATCGAATCCACTTGTCCGTATTGTTACCGCAATCACCGTTCTTGGTTGTGTTGGATGTAGTCGCAACGTTCGGGGGCTTCGTTGGCAGCCGGTGTTGCTGTCAACGGAGCCTGCCCTAACTTGGCAGTAGACATCTATGACCTGATCACCTTTGCTCTCCCAGCTGTGGTTGCTGGAATACCATGGCTCTACACGAAATCGTACCCTCAGCCTTCTCCCCGGAAGCCAGACCCAGAATGCGATGCTTAGCGAAACTACTGCCACGACCAGTGCGATTCCGAACTGCACGAAAGTTAGCAGCAAGTGGCGACTTCAAGGCAGCTCACGATGAAGTCGATGAGGCAACTCGATTGGGCGTGCAGTTCTGCATGACTGATCGATGGGAGTACTTTGTTTCAAAAGCCCAGCTGTTTGACGAAGAGAGCAAGCCAGGCGCTGCGGGAAACGGGGCTGCGAGTGAGTGAGCTTTGTAACCTCAATCTCGGACAGTACGAAGATAGATATCTGAGGGATGTGAAGCGGAAGGGGAATCGCGGTGTTTTTCTTGTATGCCATGCGACGCGTCAACTGTCCGGGTTGCGGTGTCGTCGTCGAGCTTGTTCCTTGGGGCAGTGGCAAACAAACACTTACCACCACCTATTCCTGCTATCTCGCACGATGGGCAAAACGACTGAGCTGAAAAGAGACAGCGGAGGCGTTTCAAACGAGTTGGGACAAAGTCTTTGCCGCGGCATCGGTTGCAGTAGAATGGGGACTCGCACATCGGGATTTGAGCTCTGTACCGCTATAGGCGTGGATGAAGTTCTTTGGCATCGCGGACACAAGTATCTAACGGCTGTCTACCAAATCGATGACCATTGCAAACGACTCCTGGGGGTTGGCAAGGACCGGACAACGGTTACCTTCATGCGCTTCTTCTCTT
>JAESTW010000123.1 GCA_016763395.1 Kofleriaceae bacterium | reverse complement strand
TTCGCTCGCCAGGGCGGGGCAGCAGGGGTAACGCTCTTTAACACCAAAGAGGAAGACCTGCGGGTGATGGAGGCTCAGCGAGCGTCCGGATAAGTCGTTGTCCGCTGCGTTGCTTGCCCGAATACGTGTTGTGTCCGAATTCGTAGCAAGGATGGGTGAAGCCACAGGGGGAGTTAAATGAACAGCCTCCAGTACTATGTGCAGGGAGCACAGTCAGGCCCACCGCAATCGGGGTCAGTCTCAAAGCCATTCTCGATGCCGTCAGTGCAGCCACCAGTGAAGATTCGCACATTGTCGACTCGCCAATCGGCACCCGCGTTTGTGGCGCCATAGCCGCAGATTCGAATAAGCGCGCCGCTTCGGGTATCCAAGTTTAGCGACTCCAAATTCACAGTACTCATCGGAGAGCTTGTAAACGCAGCTCCCGTAGCTTGACCGGTAATGACAGTTTGTACGACATCACCAGTTGCCGCCAGGACTTCAACGCCCCACATGGTGGGACCGTTGGTGCCACGCTGATTGTCAAAGCTCAGGACCAATGGATCGAGCCCAGTGTCGGCGAGAAATTCATAGCAGTCTGAGGAGGAAGAAGCAGTAGCAAAACTTGACTGTGTCCAGCTGGTAGCAGAAATGGCAACGCCGGGTCCTCCCGGACACGATGCGGGACTAAGAGTACTTCCAGTGCTATTGCCCTGGCTAGCTTGGCCGCCGCCGTAACTGGCAAGTCCGGTTCCGATTGTCGGTGAGGTGGTAAATCCGCCGTTGTCAAAGCACCAGAGCGCTTCGCAGGCGAGAGTGACGGTCGCTTCGCAGCGTCCTCCGAGCGCGTTGTCTGTACACGCGCTCGCGCTGGTACAGGAGTTACTGTCGTCGCAGGTAGTGCCATCGGCAAAGACGTTGTCTTGGCAGCTACCAATTGCGCCACAAGTATCTGCGGCATCGCAGGCTCCGGGCAGCGGGTCTCCACAGCTTGTTCCGGCCGCAATAAAGTTGTCGTTGCAATCGCCGGTAGCGCTACAGGTATCGGCTTGGTCACAGTCGCCGGTTGTTGCGTCACCGCAGCTTGTACCAGCCACTACGAAGTTGTCGTTGCAGCCGCCGACAGCGCTACAAGTGTCCGGTAAATCACAGTCTGCGTTGGAAGGGTCTCCACAGACGCTTCCTGCTGCGGCGAAGTTGTCGTTGCAATCACCGGTAGCACTACAGGTATCTGGCGAGTCGCAATCCGCGTTCGTGAGGTCTCCACAGGCGCTTCCTGCTGCCGCAAAGTTGTCGTTGCAGTCGCCGGTCGCACTACATGTGTCCGGTGAGTCACAGTCCGCATTGCTTGGGTCGCCGCATGTGCTCCCTGCTGCTGCGAAGTTATCATTGCAGTCACCTGTTGCACTGCAAGTGTCCGCCGAATCACAGTCCACGTTCGCAGGATTTCCACAGGCGCTTCCTGCCGCAGCGAAGTTATCGTTACACGTACCTGTCGCATTGCAGCTATCCGGGGAGTCACAGTCCGCATTCGCCGAATTTCCGCAGGCGCTTCCCGCTACTGCAAAGTTATCGTTGCAGGTTCCGGTTCCGTTACAGTTGTCCGGGGAATCGCAGTCAGTAGTTGTATTGTCTCCGCAAGACGTCCCTGCTGCTACGAAGTTATCATTGCAATCACCGGTGGCGCTGCAGGTGTCCGCCAAGTCGCAACCGTTATTGGTTGCGTCACCGCAAGTTGTGCCAAAGGCCGAGAAGTTGTCGTTACAATCACCGGTTGTATTGCAAGTATCCGGCGCGTCGCAGTCTGCACTGGCAGTGTTTCCACAGCTCGTTCCCGCCGCTACGAAGTTGTCGTTGCATGTGCCCGTCGCGTTGCATGTATCTGGTGAGTCGCAGTCCGCGCTGGCAGTGTTTCCACAGCTCGTTCCCGTGGCTACGAAGTTGTCGTTGCATGTGCCCGTCGCGTTGCATGTGTCCGCCAAGTCGCAGTCGTCAATAGACGAATTGCCACAGCCAGTACCCGCGGCCACGAAGTTGTCGTTGCATGTTCCTATTCCATTGCAGGTGTCGGCAAAGTCGCAATCAGTAACCGAAGTGTCACCACAAGAGATTCCAGCAGTGACAAAATTTTCATTGCAGGTACCCGTAGCATTGCAGCTATCTGCTAGATCGCAGCCGTCGATAGATGGATCCCCACAGGCTGATCCCGTGGCTACAAAGTTGTCATTGCAGTCGCCGATCGCATTGCAGGTGTCCGGTGCATCGCAATCGTCGCTGCCCTGATCGCCACACAAGGTACCAGACGCGCTCAAATTGGCCAAGCACATGCCAATGCCATCGCAAGAGTCCGGCGCGTTACAGTCTTCGTTGACCGCGCTACCGCAGGTGGTGCCGACGGCGGACAAGTTTGCGAGGCAGACTCCGAGTCCATCACAGCTGTCCGCGAGATCGCAAGCAGTGTTGTCTGCACTGCCGCAAGTGGTTCCGACCACCGAGATGTTGTCCGAGCATTGCCCGGCTCCATCACAGCTGTCCGCCCGGTCACAATTGGTGTTGCTCGGGTTGCCGCAGACTGTGCCCGGGGGCGCAAAGTTGACAACACACTCGCCGGTGGCGCTGCAGATGTCCGACAAGTTGCAAACGGTGCTCTCCAAGTCTCCGCAGGCCATCCCTGTTTGGAAGTTTGGCTGGCACTGCCCATTGGCGTCGCAGCTGTCAGCTCCGTTACACTCACTCGAGGCCGTGTCCCCACAGGCAGTGTCGACCGCTACGTGGTTGGGCAAGCAGAGCCCCATGCCATCACAGCTGTCCGGAGTAGAACACTCGGTTGTGGAAGTCTCACCGCATGCCAGTCCGGCAGCGCCAAAGTTCGGTACGCATGTTCCTTGTCCGTCGCAACTGTCAGCGGCGTTGCACACCGTGCTACCTGTGTCTCCGCAGGGGGTTGCGGCGGCTGAATCAACGGCCACACAGCGTGATGCCTGACACTCGAATACCTGGCACACTCCCGGACTCACACAATCAACGAGTGGATCGACGCATACCGATGGTCCAGTGCCACCGTCTTCTGTTGATTGGGTATTGCTATCGTCAAACCCGCAAGCGCTGAGAAGAATAATTCCGGCAAAGGTGAGCAGACGAAGATTGTTAACTAAGAAATATTGCAAGGGGGGCTCGTTTCGCATCAGTGCGGGGATAAACGCACAAGTATCGGGCAATAGTAGCACAATGAGAGTGTTTAGAACCAGGAACAGATAGGCGACTAGTAGGCGGCTTCGTTGTCGTATTTATAGACATGAAGAGCAAGCAGAAGAGAGGGTGATATAGTGCGCATACCTCCGAGACAGCCTTAGAAAGTCAGATGAAGTATCCATGTCCTCAGTGTAGCCAAGCAACCCGGGTGATTAAGCCCATTACACTCGAGAAGCTTCTGACGAAGAATGCGAAAGCGCAGATTGACTCTCTATTGGGCTTTCGCTTCTGTCCGAATTCGAAGTGTGAGGTACTTTACTTTCAGCCGGATCAGAAAATGTTCTTGAGAGCTGACGCCTCTTCGGTTCCGGTCTTCCAGAAGTCGGCCTTAGCCTCACGAGCTGTTTGCTATTGCTTTGGGTATTCTGTTGCCGAGGTACGTAGAGCGACCCAAGATCCGGACTCCTCAATCGTTCAAACAATCACCGAGAAATGTCGTAGGGGTGAAGACCGGTGTGAAGAGACCAATCCTCAAGGAAGCTGTTGTCTCGGAAATGTGCGAGCAGTGATCCGCCAAGCCAGCAGTGAAGCGGACGCGGAATCAGTGTCTCAGCCCTCGTGCTGTGCGCTCGAAGAGGACTGCGACGTCGACGGTACGTGCGAGTAGATGCTAGGTATTGTAACTGGGTTGCCCACAAGTCCGGGATAGCAAAGGGGGAACGTTTTTTCTATCGAATCCGGGACCTCATCGGTCGGTGTGTGTGCTCTGTGTGTCCGGGGGGCGGTGGCGCTTCGTTACCCCTGCGACCGCGTTCCTTAACCGAGAAGTACCTGTAACTCGTACTTGATGTCGGAGTAAGGTTTTTTTGTATCCACCCTGTTGTCGAATACCTTCGAGGACAAGAACGCTGGACAGTCTTGTCTTGCCATTAAAAAGGTGAATGAGGAAAAAGAATGATTAGATTTGCAACCCGCCAGAACCGGAAGAGACCGAAGAAGACTACTTGGCTTGTGTCCCTGTTGCCTCTGCTACTAATACTGTTTGTGTCCGGAAGCGCGGAGGCAAGTCATTTTCGCCATGGCAACATTGACTGGCGAGTTCCCGATCCTGCTGGCGCGCCTCTAGATGTGGAGTTCACTGTCCGAAGTACCTGGCGTGCTGATGGTGTTGACAGTGTCCTAGTTCAATTTGGCGATGGCGGCACTAGCTCCACTGCTGCAACCGTCATTGGCTCCGGTGTGGACGCATCAGGCGGTGCATACATAACAACAGAGTTTGTGGAGATGCATAGCTATGCTGCAGCTGGCGACTACCTGGCATTCTTTGGCAGTTGTTGCCGAGTTGGAGGGTTGCAGGGAGGCACTGCCAACGGCAGCTTCCGTATCGAAGCAATCGTGTCTTTATTAGCCGACGGCAGTAACTCGGGCCCTCCCAACATGGGCGTTCTACCGATTCAGCAACTGCAGGTGTCCGGTATTCGGCAAATTGCCTTTCCCATTGCGGACCCGGATGGTGATGCGGTTTCTTGTCGGTTCTCCACAGACGTAGAGGCCGGACTGCCGACAGGAACGGCCATTCCAACTGTAGCTGCTACCGGCGCGCAACCTACGATCACTCAGGACGGTACTTTCTGCATCGTTGAGTGGGATACCAATGGTGCAGTGATCGGAAATTTACACGTTATGAACATCGTTCTCGAATCCACCAATGGCGGAACGGTAAGCAAGACTGCCAATGACTTTCTAGTGGAGATGGTTCTTCCGCCGCCTCCTGTGTGTACGGGGGGTGGAGTGTACCAACTCACTGCTGGTGTACCTTTTTCATTAACTACAACCACGACTTCGGCCAGCGATACACTCTTAGCGTGACGGGCGCTCCTGCCGGAGCAACGTTGAACCCGATCGTTGGCACTGCGCAGACAAGCCCAGCCAGCACCACCTTTGAGTGGACGCCAGGCCCCGGTGATGACGGCACTAGTCGGACGGTGACTCTCGCGTTTACCGATACGGACAACCTTACTGGAGCATGCTTCCTCAATCTAGTTTTGGTGGTTGCGGAAACGGAGTCGTCGAATTTGGTGAAGAGTGCGATGGCGATGGCGTTGGGAACGGGGGCGAAACCGCTGCGTGTAACGCAACCTGTACTTTCTCGGTATGTGGTGATGGTGTTCTCAATACCTCGGACAGTGAAGGCTGTGACGACGCAAACGCGGTAGACGGAGATGGTTGCTCGTCCGCTTGTTTGATCGAAGATGGCGGCGCGTGTACGGATGATACCGAATGCGTTGGCGTTTGCGATCTTCTCGATGGCAACACTTGCGAGCCTAGCGAGACCTGCGGCAACGGCACTGTTGATGCCGGCGAGGGCTGTGATGATGGCAATATCGCGGACAGTGATGGTTGCTCGTCGGTTTGTTTGATCGAAGATGGCGGCGCGTGTACGGATGATAGTCAGTGCATCGGAGTTTGCGATCTACTTGGGAGTAACACTTGTGAGCCTAGCGACACTTGCGGCAACGGAACTCTGGACGCAGGAGAAACG
>JAESTW010000007.1 GCA_016763395.1 Kofleriaceae bacterium | reverse complement strand
GCGCCTTTGCCGAATTTTCAGCGGGACGTTCCAGCGAGGCGTTGGCCATCACCGGACTTAGCGGTTCTGGACGCACACGGACCATGGAAGAGGCACTGCTCCTCCATCGCATTGATGCTGCGAAGAAGAGCCGGGCCCCACTTTCATTGGTGCGCCTGCCTGAAGAGCAGCTCAATTCCGACCCCCAAGCGACGATCGACTCGTATGCACAGTCGGACACAAAGCAGGTTCTGTGGATTCGAGACGATGGCAGCGGTGGATTCTTGCGCTTCGTGGCGTGCACGGTGCCCAGCCATGTAATGCTTGTTTTGTGTCACGAGCCAACGGTTTCGCAGCATACGCGGACCGTGCATTTACCGGCCCTGCAGCGCCAGGAGTTTGATGATCTGTGTGCGGGGCTGGCTGTACACGAGATAGCGCCAGAGTGGCTGAGTCAACTTTTCGCATTGACCCAGGGGCAAATCGGACAAACAGTGGAGGCCATGCGCCTGGCCGCAATCCTCGACGAAAACTACGAGAATCCACCGGACATGTTGCTCGCCCACGGAGAGCTAAAGGCGGCCCTAGTCAAGCGTGTGGAGAGCTTAGCCCCCGACGCACGCGCGCTACTAGAGTTTCTCGCAGTGGCTGGCGAAGGCATGAGTTATGCTGAGGTCGCGCAAGGCGCCGAGGTCACGGTTCCCCTTTGTTTTCAGATAGTCGAAACATTGCAACAAGTCGGATTTGCGCTAGTGCGCGACGCTTCGATACAAATTGCGTCACCGGCATACGCCACAAGTATAGATGGTGCACTCGGGACCAAGCGGCGCCGGGACTTGCACAGACAGGCACTGGCTGTCCGGCAAGAGTTGAGCGCGCAGGAAGAGTTTCGCCATCTGCTCGTGGTCGGTCCGAAGGCGAAGGCTCGCAAGGCAGCCCGTAGGGCGATCGCCCTAAAAACGTCGCAACAGCGTTACGGCGAGGCCCTCGCTCTAGCACGGCAGGCGCAGCCTCTGATGACAAAAGAGCCCGAAACACACGCGCTCTGCATCGCCATGCTAGCCAGGTATACTGGAGATTTCGCGTTGGCGCTGACGTGCGCAGAGTCCGCATGCAAGGCTAGCGATCCTGTTACGGCAGGCCGCGCCCAGTTTGAACTTGCCCGAGTGAAGGCGTACACCGGCAAGCTCAACGAGAGCGAACAAGAGCTTCGAGGTATCCTCGACACGGCTCCGGGTGATGCAGAAGTTGGGGCCGAATTGGCCGCGGTCTTGTTCAAAAAAGGAGAGCTGCAAGCGGCCGAGACTGAGGCCCAGAAGTGGGCTCAATCGCAGGAGTTTCTGGCCCAAGTAGTAGCGCAAGAAGTCTTGGGCCTGGCGAAGTTCTACGGCGGACAGTATGCGGAGGCGCACGGTCACTTTGATATCATCTTAACCAGTTCTCAAAACGTGAGGGATCGGCGAGTTCTCGGACGCGCCCACGGATTACTGGGAATGGTCGCCCAGCAAGAGGGTGATCTTAAGCGCAGTGCTCGCTATTACACTGAAGGTGCACAGCTCAGTGCGAGTTGCGGCGCCCATCACACTGCGGCCGTCTTTCGCCTAAATGGCGCGACCGTTGAGCAGCGCAGCGCTCACTACGCCAATGCCCTGGACTCGTATGAGTTTGCTCGGCGCAGCATCGAAGCGAGCGGCACCCCCGGACAACTGGCCGCTGTGTCGTGGAATCGCGGCAATACGCTGCTGAGCCTGGGAGAGCTTTCTGCCGCGCAAGTTGAGGCAGTGCAGGCGCAGCGTATTGCCGCAGACGGCAAGGACAGTCGGATATTGTTTTTTGCGCAGCTCCTGCACGGTGATCTGTGTGCTCGCGAAGGCAAGCATGAGAAGGCAGAAGAGTGGTATCGCGAGGCCGCGACTACGGCTTCCAAGAGCGGACTTGCGGACGGGTTTTACGCGGAGATTCACCAAGCGGAGAATGCCTGCTTGGCCGGACGCGGCTCGGGAACCCTGCCCGCCTGTTTGGAGAATCGTACGGACGCCGACATAGCCTCGTCCGGCGACACAATCAATGCAGAGTATCTCGCCTGCGAAGCACGGATTCGGCTCCAGTTTGGCGCCGCCGATCGCGACTTGAGCGACAGGCTGCATCAAAGTGTTGAGGCATTGTCCGAATCGGACGACCTGGACATGGGGTGGCGAATTGCGGTGCTGGCTGCGCGTGTACTGGCACAAATCGGCGACGCTAGCAATCTGAAGCAAGCGGTCGATCGCGCTCAGAGCCTGTTTGACATGGTCGAGTCACGTTCGCCAGAGGCGTATCGTTCGGGGCTGCGGTCCCATCCAGACGCCCGAGCCCTAGTCGGACTGTCGGCCGAACCAGCAAGACGTGACACCGAGGGCTCGTCCCCACTGCCCTTGCGACGACTACTGGCACTGAGCCGAAGGCTGAACTCGGAGCTCCGGGTTGACGTCTTGCTGGCCGAGATTATCGACACTGCCGTTGAACTCGGACAGGCAGAGCGGGCATTTCTGCTTCTGCGAGACTCCGAGGGAGGGCTCACAATTCGGGTTGCTAGAAACATGAGCCAAGGGGCTCTGGGCGCGAGTGAGGAACTGAGCCGATCGATCGCGGAAAAGGTCGCACGTACCGGTGAGGTCGTGATGACGGTAGACGCAGGGGAAGACTCGCGTTTCGATTCCTCGAAGTCGATCGCGGCGCTGCAGCTTCGATCGATACTTGCGGTGCCACTTCGGGTGCGGAATCGCGTCGTCGGCACTCTCTACTTGGATCATCGATTTCGGCGAGGAGCCTTTACCAATGACGCGGTAGCGCTGGTTTGCGAGTTGGCAGACGTGGCAGCCGTGGCCATTGAAAATGCTCGCCTGTCCGCAGAGAACGTCAAACGACAACGGGAAATTGACGCCCTGAACCTGAGGTTGGCGACCAAACTCGAAGCAACCGAAGCAGAGCTGGTTGTTGTGCGTTCGCAGTTACCTGCATCGAGGCCCAAGCGCGGCTTTGAAAAGATCATCGGGACTAGCGCTCCCATGATCAAGCTCCTGTCGATGGCAAAGCGAGCCGCTGACTGCGATCTGCCGGTGGTTATTGCGGGCGAGAGCGGAACGGGAAAGGAGCTTCTCGCACGGGCGATACACGACAATAGCTCCAGAGTAAATGAGGCATTCGTTGCCATCAACTGCGGCGCCATTCCCGAAGCCTTGCTGGAATCAGAACTCTTCGGTCATGTCCGAGGTGCTTTCACCGGAGCGGATCGTAAGCGCCAAGGGCTTTTTCAGGTAGCCGATGGTGGCACACTTTTTCTTGACGAAATCGCGGACACCAGCCTGGCAATGCAGAGCAAACTCTTGCGTGTTCTGCAGGAGGGCGAAGTGCGGCCTGTTGGTTCTGAAACAGTCGTGCGTATCGACATTCGCGTACTTTGCGCCAGCAACAAAAAGTTAAGCAGCCTGGTAGAGCAAGGTCTGTTCCGCGAGGATCTCTTCTACAGACTTAATGTGCTCTCACTGGTTCTGCCGCCCCTGAGAGACCGGCGGGGCGATATCGGGGCTATTGCCAAGCACGTACTGAAACGCTTGCGGCCCGAGAGCGAGGCGCTCGAATTGTCGCCAGCAGCCCTCAGGGCTGTCGAGGCGTATCATTGGCCAGGCAACATTCGAGAGCTCGAGAATGAGCTGAGCCGTGCCTGCGCTATGGCGGACGACAGCATCATTGAAGCCTGCGACTTCTCTCCTGCGCTCACCAAGAGCAACTCGCCGACGGTAAATGCAAAGTCAGAGTCTACCCATAAACTCCTGCTCAAACCCCAGGTTGAAGAATTGGAGCAAGCCCTAATCCGCGAAGCGATGGAAAAATGTGACTGCAATCAGAGCAAGGCAGCTATTTTGCTGGGGCTGAGTCGATATGGTCTGCAGAAAAAGCTCCAGCGCTATGGCATAACGCGTTCGGCTCGCTCAATTCGCTCGACGCTCTGACTGGCGCGTTTGCGCAGGTCTTCGGACGGATGCCCACTGGCGACAAACTCGAGGAATTCCACGGCATCGGTACCTCCGATGGCGCTGACCGCCTCCATAATCGTTGCGAGTTCTTCGTAATCCTTAAAGTCTGCCAAACCGGCCAAAGCAGACACGGCCCGGGGATCGCCGATGGCTACCAGGCTCGTCATTGCCTGGCCAGACATCTCCTCGTTACTGCTCTGTAATATGGAGATAAGTGGCACTACCGCATCACCCAGTTTGCGCTCTGCGGCGACTTGCATCGCCCAAACGCGCAAGGACTGATCCCCCTTTGACATAGCGTCGATGATCGTCTCCTGACTTGCCCGCAGCAAGCCGGACTGCGCCGCCAGCGACTCTGTGAGCCGATTTGCCGCGTCCGAAATTGCGATCTGCAGAAGCTGCGCTACCTCCGGCACTTCCTTGTCCGAGATGGGAAGCTCGACCATGATCGCGCTACTCGGCTCCAGATTCATCTTGCCACCGATCACGAAGACCGATGCCTCCAACGCTACTACCATACGCCCCTCAGCCCGAGCACTGGGCAGGTCTACCAAGGAGCGCAGATTGACCTGAAGCTCGACCCGAACAGCTGTGTAGCCAGCTGCAACATCGTCGGCAGTGGCAACCACGGCGTTCATTTGTTGCAACGAGGCTTCGATCTTCGCTGCCAATTTTGTGGCGTCCACATCCCACCGTGGGTCGACGCTAGTTTTGCGGACAAGGACCTGACGCAAAACGAGACGCTTTGCCTCTGGCTGTTTGATTTTGACCTTGAATGTCGTTATTTCCAGGGCCGCTTTGCCTTTGTTCTCTTCGCTCTCGCCACTCTTGCCACAACCGACAAGAAGCGTAAGTGCCGATATTCGGTGAGGCCGGAGGATTGAGATCAAGACAAACTCTTATAGAACACAATCAAGTCATCAGTGTCGGCGTAGAAGTTCCGAAAGCGGGCAACTTCTGGATATTCTAGCCGTTGATAGAGCTTCCGGGCGGCGTCGTAGCCATCACTCTGTGATGTTTCCACGCGAATCTGCGCCTTTGGCCCCCGTGCTCGCAGGACGGCCTCCATATGCTCTATTAGACTTCGCGCGACACCGTGGCCCCTGTGGCCAGCATGGGTCACGATCCAATACAGGTCGTAGGTGCATTCGGTCATTGGGGTTGGGCCAAAGCAAATGTACCCGGCTGGTTCGCCATTGCGAAGGGCGACGCGGAACCAATAGTCACTGTCGGGCTTGCTGAGTGCGTCATCGACCAGTTCGAATGCGACCGCTACCTCGCCGGCGCCAAAGGTTTTGTCCGAACTCAAGATGTTTTCAATCAAGCTTCTGTCGCCGGCATCTAAGCTGCGTATCGTAATCTCGGACATTAGACCTTGCTTCTTTGCCAAGCCAGCTCGCAGATTTGTCCAACCAGCGATGGGTAATCGGTTCCGCCATGAGCTGCCGCTCGAGCCACGCCCGCGTCCGGGGAGAGATCGCAATTGGGGTTGACGTCAATTACCCAGGCTTTGCCGTCATTGTCAATTCGCAAATCAACCCGGCCAAAGTCCCGCAGGCCCAAGGCGCGGAAGGCTGAAATTGCAGTGCTGGTGATGTGCGCGGACAGCTCTTCACTGAGGTTTTTCATAGGCACTGGCTTTGTGCCCTCGTAATCGACATGGTCTTCATCCCATTTTGCGGCATAGGAGACAATATGGGGTCGTCCCGCGGGCATTTTACCGAAGTCGATTTCGTGCAACGGCAAAACCGATAGCTCATCAGCGTTGCCAATCACGGTAACGTTGACCTCGCGACCCTCGATATAGCGCTCCGCTAGCACCGCTTGCCCATAGGTCTCCAGGAGTTCCGTAGCTCGCTTCTTTAGCGTGGCTGGCGAGTCGACACGATTGCTTGCTTCGATTCCGATCGAGGCATCCTCCCGGGCCAATTTGAGGAAGTAGGGGAATTCGAGTTCTTCTATCTGCTTGGCAGTGGACTCTTGCTGCAACATTTCTGCCGACTCGAGCAAGAGGTAGTCCGGTGTCGCAACTCCACAGGCACGCAGAACTTGTTTGCATTTTGCCTTGTGCAAACAGAGCCCAATCGCCAAGGCATCGGGGCCGGTGTACGGAATTTTAAGAAGATCTAGTAGGGCCGGCATCAGGAGCTCGTTCTGCGTGTCTCCGCACAGCGACTCAACGATATTGAAAACGAGCAGGTTCTTCTGCCCGCTAAGCCGCTGTAGTACGTCGCCGATGTCGTTTCCGTGGATGCCAAGAATGTCGGTATCAAAGCCGAAGTCCGCGATTCCTTTGCACACGGCTTGCGCCGACTCCTCAACCGCACTCACATCAACGCCCGCATTGGCCGTGAGTTCTTCGTCGTAGTCGGTGTTGTAAATTAGTAGTACTCGCTGCAAGTACCAAGTGTAGCGATCGGGGACTACCTAGGTCCAGCTTCTTCATCTAGCTTTCCGATTCGCTGGCCGCTTGTGCAGCCAGTGTTCGAAAGCTGGCTGGCCGCTTGTACAGCCAGCGTTCGAAAGCTGATGTCATCTCACCTGAGGGAGCACTTTACGAAAGAACGGCGTCGTAAAACCTCTGATCGACATCGGGCAGTTGGATATGGCGCCAAGTAACACCTATCTCACGAGCAGTAAGCTCTCGGATCAAGTCCTTGCCACAGAGTAAACCGACGTGGCTACCCTCTTTGGCAAGCTCGACCTGTGCTTCTTCGGACAGGTCGCAGGGAGAAATCAGCAGCCCTGCCACCAGGTCTTTGGCATAGACGCCGGCCCGCAACTCACCTACGCCGCGGCGATCAACCTCGGTTGGCCCACATCGGACAGCAACCATTGTCGGCTCGACAGCCCCTGAAGGCGTCGCAACTGCGTAGCTGCTGTTCTCAACCCGACGGACCCATTGAATGTCTGTCCAGCCGGCCGTCTGCAGATAGATATGTACGATTCGCTCAAGCATTGGAAGCGCAAGCGCCGAGAGTCGAGATTGAGTCTCGCCGGCGACTGCCGCCGCATACTCTTCGGCAGCCCGGTTGAGCGCCGCGGCAGCGAGATCAACCGCAGATCGCCGTGGAAGCTGCTCGGCAGAGAAGAGGTCTTTGCCGTGATAGCGAACGATTCGCTCATGCCCACGAGTGATCCTGCGCTGCTCTGATACTAGCAGCATGCCTTTGACCATTCTCCACAGTTGGTCGGGGGTTCCACTGAGCTTGCCCTTGCGTAGCATCGCCTGTGTTAGCTGTCGTACCGGCATCGTCTGTCCGGGAGGTAGCCCGAGCAGAATTGCGCGAGCATCTCGGACAAGAGATTCTCCTGCCGCGTTTGACACGTGTATCGGCGGGATTGGCGCGCCGGCGATGTCGGTAGCACCGGTGGGATTACTGCGGGAACTACTGCGGGAACTACTGCGGGGATTGCTACCAGAACTGATACGCTCTCG
>JAESTW010000122.1 GCA_016763395.1 Kofleriaceae bacterium | reverse complement strand
TCCCTCAGAAATAGCTTCGCTTTGTACGAGTGTCTGAGGACGCGCGAGAGAGAGAGCCAGTAATACTAACGCGAGAGAGCGAAGAACCACGGGAGCCCTCGAATACCTGGCAACGATACCACGCGGATAGGCACTTAATTTCACTGGCCGGGAGACCCAAAATCTAGGTCGTTTCGGCCTTCCGGACAAACCAAGCGCGAGTACGAATATGCCCACAACAGAAAGCCATAGGGCCGATGGTCTGGCAAACTCCCAGGGCGCTCCAGCCCTGGCGATTCCGAGCCGCCAATAGACAATTCCCAAGATAAATAGCAGAAGCACCGACCACAAGAGCAGGTGCCGAATCAAATGCGCCCAATACTCGGACATCAGCCCAGCCCGACTATGCACGAGCGATCTCCCGTGGCCGCTCGTTGTCAATCTCTTTGCTTCGGTCGACCAAAATCCGCGCTGCCTGTAAGCTCACACCCGCCTCTTCAGCACTTACTCGTAAATTGGCGAACTTGACCGAATCGCCAGTTTTGAGCCAACTCTCCAATGCTCCCAGCCACTGATAGCTATTCTCAACATGGGACAAGCGAGAACGAATCTCGGTCGACGTTAAATCCAGTGCCGGAATCTCAAAACGGCGGCCCAGATATCGGCGAAGTATCTCGGACATGCGCAAATAGACGAGTGTGCTCTCTAGCGACATTCCGCCGGATGCTTCTAGCTTGTCAAAGGCGGCATACGCTTCGTCTTCTGGGCTGAGGACGACTGCCACTGGCTCCACTACTTGTGATTCGCGAATGGAACGCCCCGCCATACCCCAGAGAGCCAAGAGAACCAATAGTACACCGCCAATTCCAGCTTCCATCGCCAGTACGCCTGCCGGACTACAACCGCGAATGGGGCAGCGAGGGGACGTACAGCCTCTCCTTGCGGTGAAATGACCTCATGAACGTCTATCGAGAAAGCATCAGATCGAATCGTTGACCTGGAGCCTTTCATATCCTCGAGTTCAACCGCCAGGGAAGCGAACTCCAGCCGCCCAACGTCCAGCGCGACAAGTTGAACCTCTAATCTATTTGTAGTGATTCCATCTTCCACTACAGCTGCGCTCTTTCGTGACAGCTCCACTAGCGTAGGCGACAACTCCAACACGACCGGCCAACCCAAGGTCTTGGCACTAGAATAACTCGCAAGAACCTCAATAGTGAACGGTGTCCCCAGCATCACCTGCTCAGTGACGACTCGAAGTTCCAAGTCCGCCGTCCGAACTCCGGACGAATCCCCACGCGCCCCTGGTTCATTGCCAAAGAATACGCCCAGAGCACAGACACCGAGAAGAACCCATCTCAGCACCATGCGTCTCAGCGCCATATTTCTCGGCACCATGCGTCTCAGCGCCATGAGATCCGCCTGCCTCCGCGCCGCCTCTGCAACGCTCGCTTGCGAAAGTAAGCCAAGAGCGCATCGACATGCCCGCTTCCGGTGTCGACCTCAACATAGCTCGCTGCCATTTTTTTTAGCGCAGTCCGAAGCTCCTGCCGAGCGAACTCGCACTCTTGCCGATAGAGTATCGCCTCCGGACCACGGGTGTCGAATTCGAAGTACTCTCCTGTCTCCAAGTCTTGAAAGCAAGCTAGGCCAAGGTCAGGTATCTGCATCTCAAACGGATCAGAGATAAGCACCGAGACAATCTCGTGCCGGACAACACTCCGCGCCAACGCATCTTCCCAATCGGCGCACTGAAAGTCGGACAGAATGACGCCAATAGCCCGCCGGCGGCAAATCGAGGACAGTAAATCCGTTGCAACAGAGAGTCGGGTATTGTGCAATTTCGCGTCAAAGGTATAAATTTCTCGCAAGATCCTCAGAAGATGTTGTCGTCCCTTCCGCGGTGGCACGAAGAGTTCAACCTTGTCCGAAAACAAAATGAGCCCCACACTATCGCCCTGGAACAACGCAGAAAACGCCAAGACCGCAGCAATCTCTGCCGCAACCTCTCGCTTGTTCAGTCTTTGGGTGCCAAAGAGCATGGATGCACTGACATCCACCATCAGCACCAGTTCCACGTCTCTCTCTTCCTCAAAGAGCTTTACATGGGGTTTTCCCATTCGGGCTGAAACACTCCAGTCAATGGCACGAACATCATCGCCAGGAAAGTATTCCCGGACATCGCAGAACTCCATGCCCTGCCCTTTGAAAATGGAATGATAGTGACCGCCAAGCTCGCTCTGGGCTAGCGCCGTAGCAGAGATTTCCAAACGACGTATTTTTCGAGCGAGTTGTCCCGAGGGCAAGTGGTCCCGCGTCTTCTGATTCCGTCGATTCTTTGGCCTCACTCCCGCTTCTGACACAAGCCGCTCCCCCATTTTTTCACGGCACCGCAATCGACTCAAAGAGGCGCCGGACAATCTCATCGGTTCGCACACCTTCGGCCTGCGCTTCATAGCCCAAGGAGATCCGATGCCCTAACACGTCCAAACCGATAGCCTTTACGTCTTCTGGTGTCACATACCCGCGATGCTGTAAAAACGCGTGCGCCCGGGCAGCCATCAGCAAATAGATACTGGCCCGAGGAGAAGCACCTACGTCGATGAGTGAGGAAAGCTCTGCGAGCCCGACCTCAGAAGGGTTCCTAGATGCGTGAACAATCGCGACGATGTAATCGCGAATGCTATCGCTCACATGTATCTCGGACAGGATCCGCCGCGCCGCCAGTATTTCTTCTACCGAGGACACGATCGAGGCAACGGGGCGCTCGCCAGTCATCCGGTCCATGATAGCTCGCTCTTCGCTAGCACTCGGATAGTCAACCCGGATCATTAGCATAAAACGGTCTAGCTGAGCCTCTGGAAGTACATAGGTTCCCTGTTGCTCAATTGGGTTTTGCGTTGCCAGCACCATAAATGGATCCGGCAAGGCCTCGCTCTCGCCGCCAATCGTCACCTGCGCCTCTTCCATGGCCTCAAGCAGGGCGGACTGCACCTTGGCCGGAGCGCGGTTGATTTCATCGGCAAGAACCAAGTTGGCAAATACCGGCCCCCGCTTGCGGGTGAACTGGCTTGTCTGCATGTTGTAAATCGTGGTTCCGACGATGTCGGCTGGCAACAAATCAGGCGTGAACTGAATGCGCTGAAAACTGGCGCTGAAGGTCTGCGCCAAGGTTTTTACGGCAAGGGTTTTCGCCAGGCCGGGAACTCCCTCAATCAGGCAATGTCCACCACAGAGCAGCCCGATAATCATGCGCTCAATCACGTAACGCTGCCCCACGACCACCCGCCCAACTTCCTGAAATACCTTGTCGACAAAGATGCTCGCGCTTGCCACCTTCTCCTGTACGGCAGCCACTTCCTCACTTCCTATCAACATACAGTCCGAAATATAGCTGTTTTGTACTCCTGCTGCTATCATCCTTCACGATGATTGATTCGGATCCCGCAGAGGGAAGCAATACGCCTAGCCAGGACACGGCCCACACTGTCTCGGCAGCCCACACTGTCTGCGAAGACAAAACACCCTGTGAGGACAAAACGCCCTGTGAGGACAAGACGCCCTGCGAGGACAGAGGACCAGATTGTCTGGACCAAGATGCCACATTGTCGCCAATGGACTTCTCGACCTTTGTACTCTCACTGGCATCGTCAGCTATGATCAATCTGGGAATTGTCGAAGAAGGTCAAACGCGGGTCCACGAACCTGACCTGATGGCCGCTAGACAGCTGATTGATATCATTGGCGTGTTGGAAGAAAAAACCCGGGGCAACCTGAGTGACACCGAAGACAAACTTCTCAAGAGTTTGCTCTACGATTTACGCGTTCAATATTGCGATGCGAAACAAGCCTAGGAATGTGGTGTGAAATACACCAAATTCCTAGCATTTTGGGGCAAAGCCCCATGTACCGGGCCCTCCGGGCCCGAACAACTAGGAGACTGTGTTTTATACGAAAAACACCAGTCTCCTAAGCTTGGGGTTGACCATCAAATGCGACTCGGCCGCCGAAAGACTTCTGCCAACCTGCAATTGGCAATCGTGTCACTGCTTGTAGTGCCGCTGCTCGCTTGCCGCTCTCGTCATGAAAATGCTCCGAGCGAAGACGCGATGGCGGCGGCGGCGGTAGCAATGGATGCCGCCTTGCCGGAGCCCAAGCCCAGTACCGGCCCGGTGCGGATCGTCTACCCAGCAGCTCCCGGTTCCTTTGTAAAACTTCGCAACGAACTCGCGCCCTCGGTTGTCCATCTTCGCTCCACGACCAAAGTAAAGGGAGGTCCAGCCGACCTCTTTCCCAATGCCAAAGAATCACACGCCCTGGGCACCGCGATCGTTTGGGATCGCAAAGGCTACCTTCTTACTAGTGAGCACATCATCGCAAGCGCGCCCGAGATTGAAGTTGTACTCGGCGGGCAACGCTATCCCGTAAAGGTAGTTGGCAGAGACAGCAAGCTCGACCTTGCTCTACTAAAAACCACTGCGCCAGTTTCCCTCTTAAAGCCTGTCCGGCGGGGCGATTCGGACAACGCCTCAGTAGGAGAGTGGGTTCTCGCCCTGGGAAATCCCCTAGGCGCTGAAGTTACCGCCAGTGCCGGAATTCTCTCCTCATTGGGATCCACGGAGAACGAAAGTATCGCCCGAAAAACCATCAGCTACCAGAGCTTCTTGCGTACCGACGCCAAGATTGATGTTGGCAATTCAGGTGGCCCACTGATCGATACCTCGGGTGCCGTGATTGGTATCAACACCGCTATTGCGACGCACAGTGGCTATATTGCACTGGCAATCCCCATCAATCGAGCAGCCGCCGTGTTTGCCATGCTGGAGAAGAACGGCGAAGTAACCCGAACATGGCTAGGAGTGTTTATTCACCCGGTGACAATGAATGTCGCCAAAGAACGCAGACTCGAAGTTGCTACTGGCGCACTGGTCTCAGAACTTGTCCCTGGAAGCCCGGCAACCTTGGCTGGTATTCTCCCCGGTGACGTCATTATTGAGTTCGACGGACAAAAGGTAGACCACCGGAGCTTGCCCATCATCGCCTCGACGAGTGAGGTTGGGAAACGTATTGAGGTACTCGTCTGGAGAAACGGCGCTCCCCGGACATTGATACTTCGCAGCGAATCGATGCCCAAGTAGCACTCGCTCTGAACTGTTCTCAGTAGAAGACTGGTTCGACAAATCTCGCCATAATTGTCTTCCTACCAACTGTGGAGAAATCAATCGTGAGTTTCTTTTTCACGCCAACGCCGGTTGCGCTCACCACACGCCCCATACCAAAAGAAGTATGCCTCACGGTTGCGCCAGCATCGACACCCTCAAAATCGCCTCCCGCTTCGTAGCTCTGCTCCGCATCCGCCGAGTACACAGGAAACTCCTCATAGGAATTACTCTGATCCCAACTGGCATCCCCGCTCTGCTCACTCTGATCGAATTCATCGTAGGATTTTTTCGGAGCGCTCCTGCCAATTGCACTCTTGGACGAAGAGAAATCGGTGGACGAAGAGAAATCAGTCGCAGCGGAACTGTGGTTTTCAGCACGCTGCTCCCTAGAACTGGCCCCAAACCCCGGCCCAGAACCAAAATCTACGCTAGGGCGAGAACCAAAGCCTAAGCGAGAAGGTGTTGGTGTGGGCTTTGGTGGCCTTGCGCGAACTGCTAGGCATTCCTGAGGAATCTCATCCAAAAACCGAGATGGCCTAGTTACCTTGATCTCCGCCCATTTTCGCCGGACACGAGCCGAGGTTAGAATCAAACGCTCCTCTGCCCGAGTAAAGGCGACATAGGCCAAGCGCCGTTCTTCCTCAAGCTCCTTGCGCGCCTCTTGATCATCAAACTCCGCGTGCTCACGAATCGAGGGAAAGAGCCCGTCTTCCATGCCCACCACAAACACAACCGGAAACTCCAGCCCTTTGGCAGCATGCACCGTCATCATGGTAACCGCGCTACCCCGACCATCTTCACTATCGATCGCAGACGCCAAGCTGATGCGTTCTTCAAACTCAACAAGCTTACCTTCGCCATCGGTTTCGTCATCAAAGTCCGAAGCCATGGACACAAGTTCGGCCAGGTTGCCGAGCCTGTCGCTGGCATCGGGCGTTCCCTCATTTTCAAGCCTCTCCCGGTAGCCGGAGCGCTCAATAACCTGAATAATAAGTTCGGACACCGAAGCGCCCGCCTTGTGAACCGTCCGCAGACCATCAATCAACTCGACAAAGAGTAGCAGCTTCTTTCGAGCTGCGGGCTTAACTGTTGAAACCCTGCCAGCACACGCTTCACGAGCGGCCTCAAAGTAGCTTGTCTCATGAGCCCGAGCATACTCGCACACTCGATCAATCGTGGTTTTTCCTATGCCTCTAGTCGGCACGTTGACGATTCGATCAAAACAGCTGTCCGCAGCTGCATTGGTGATCAGACGAATGTACGAGCGCAAATCCTTCACCTCGCGCCGTTGGAAGAAGGATACCCCGCCAACAATTTTGTAGTCGATTCGGCGAGCTAAGAGTTTTTCCTCAAGAACCCGGCTCTGGGCGTGTGTCCGGTAGAGAATCGCAATATCACCCCACTCACGCCCTTCGGCTCCGACCAGTCCCTCGATCCCGGCTGCCACAAACTCGCCTTCCGCGCGCTCGTCCGAGACCTCCTCCCACAATATCGCCTCGCCGCCCTCTTTCTCTGTCCAGAGCTTTTTTAAATGCCTGTCGCGATTGTTGGCAATGACCGCATTGGCCGCGTTTAGAATGACGGCTGTCGAGCGATAGTTTTGCTCGAGTTTCACCGATACCGCGTCAGGGTAATCGCGTTTAAAATCAAGCAGGTTGCGAGGTTCGGCTCCTCGCCAACTGTAGATACTCTGGTCGTCATCACCGACAACCGTCAAGTTTCGAGTCTCTTTCACAAAGCCCTGAACCAGCGTGTACTGCACCGGATTGGTATCTTGAAACTCATCGACAAGCACATGATGGAAACGTCCACGCAACTGCGAAGCAACCTCCTCATGTTGGAAAAGTTCGCAGACCTTTAACAACAGGTCATTGAAGTCAACCGCATCCTCCCTCTCCAGCGCAGCCCGATAGAGCGGATAAATGATCTGTATCACCTCACTGATGTAACTAAGCTTGTTGTACTCAACTGGATCTTCGCCCTGGTTTTTGGCAGCCCCGATGGCGTTGAGTACGCCTCTTGGGGTTGCTGCATCCTTCAGCTTTCGTTCTTTGAGCAAAGCGGATACCAAGCGCAACTGATCATCATTATCGAAGATGCTGTACTCAGCAGAGAGCCCAACTTCTTTGTGATAGATGCGTAAAATACGGGCGCATGTCGAGTGAAAGGTTCCAATCCACATCGAACTCGCGTGATAGCCCAAAGTCTCGCCCAGGCGAAGGCGCATTTCTCCAGCAGCTTTATTGGTAAAGGTCACCGCTAGAATTCGGCTAGGGTGAACTCCCCGGCCAACCAGCCCAACGATTCGCTCGACCAAAACACGAGTCTTGCCGCTACCAGCACCCGCCAGGACCATAAGGGGCCCGTCTTGATGTTTAACCGCCTGCTCTTGCTCTGGATTCAATTGCACAAAACTCTCCGGAGCTCACCATACACAAAAACAGCCGAGCCTCCTACGAGACCCGGCTGTCCGGCCGCAAATATATTGCGGAAGATCGGATACCTTACGACGCTCCCGGCCTAACGAAGGCTCCATGAACACCCCCAAATGCAGAGCATCGGGAATGAGCGCCGAAGGTGCGTTACTATGAAACACCCCTGATGCAGAGCATCAGGAATGAGCCCGAAGGCGCGTAACACTGAGGAATGAGCGTCGAAGGCGCGTAACCCACACCCTGGTGCAGAGCACCAGGAATGAGCGTCGAAGGCGCGTAACCCACACCCTGGTGC
>JAESTW010000121.1 GCA_016763395.1 Kofleriaceae bacterium | reverse complement strand
AGTTAAGCACATTCACTAAGACCTGGGCATGAGTTTTTGTAGCCTCCAGTGTCCAAGATGGTGGGGGCTTCTGACTGCGTGCGGGAATGACAAGGCGGATCGACAATAGTTGGAAGGCAGTACAACCAGCACTAGTGCTTACCAAGATTGATCCGAGCACGGTTGAGAAGAACTACGTCAACTACGTCGCAACGCATCTGGTCGATGAACGCCAAGTTGAGATCGCCAGATTCGATAAGAAATAGCTCCTTGGAACCAGAATCGTCGTAAGATGACAAGAGCGTGACAAACTTTTGCAAAGCTGAGACATACCCGTGTTCTGCCTCTGCTACACCTATAAGTGGGCGAGGCGAAAGCGCTGGCATCTTGTTTATGAACATTTGGTGGACATGGATTTGGTGTCAGCGCTGTGCCGTTTTACCCGGTGCAATGTTACTTGTCGCAGCAAGTATTGCGTGTACGCCGCCGGACACCGAGGCAGTCGTCGTGCTGCCACCCGACGCGACTGAGGCTGAGGATCTGGACGTCCCAGAGGTACTCGAACAGAGTGTCCGCCACGTGTTTTACCGTGGCTATCTGTCTGACGTGTTGGCGGGCGATGCAACTCGAGCCGCTCCGCTCTACCGAGAAGTGTTGGGCTTTGGCGTGCAGGCGCCGGCACTGGGCGCACAATCTGCACTGCGTTTGGCACAGTGGTCTGAGGCCAGCAGTAAACGGAGAGAGGCAATGGACCTCGCGGTACGCGCGTCGATTCTCGGGGCAGATTTCCCCCGGATCAAAGCAGAAGCGGACGACATCCGACGCAGAATTGCAACTACGGTGAAGGTACAGGACTTGGAAGTGCGGGGGCCTGCAGCGGGATCTCGTCTGCAGGATGTTAGTGAGGAGGTCGCGGTCCTCTTTGCAAAAGCAGAAAAACTCTTGGCTCTCTACCACAAAAGGCGTTTGCAGCCCCGTCTTGAAGCCTTGGCAGCCAGTGTCCGAAGTAAGCGAGGGGCTATGGAGCGGGCGGTTCGCGCGTATCGGGATGTTGCCCTGTCTCTGGTGCCGGAGGCAGTTGCTGCATCCGAATTTCGAATCGCCAGTTTGTACTACGACTTTTCCCTAGCTCTTAGTTTTGAACTGCCGTCTGAACTTGACCCGGTCGTTGCGCGGAATATGCGCAGTCAACTGCGGGCAGAATTGCGCCACGTTCGGACCAAGGCCCGTGCAGCCTATCGCCGGAGCTTGGCGGTTCCAGAAGGACCACATTCTCAAGGATGGCGAGCGGCGGCAATTCTCGGCCTGGGATCGGTGGAAGACATTATCTTACTGATGAAATAGACTAGGGGTATTGCCAGTACGCGATTGGCAAATGTGGCTTGTAGAGGCTTGAGTCTAGCCCCTGATTGACGTACGCCCCGACTGTGAGCACTCGAATCTATATCAATGGCACGATTACTCCCCCGGAAGGCGCAAAAATCTCGGTGTTTGATCGAGGCTTTTTGTACGGCGATAGTGTCTACGAAGTCATGCGAAGCTGCGGTGGACAGCTGGTTGACTTGGAGCGCCACGTCACTCGGCTCGGACGATCGGCTCAAGCATTGGCCTTGCCACTGCCTGAGCGAGACAAAATACTAGACGCGGTTGCGCAGACCTTGAAGGCGGCAGATAACGTCGAATCGTATGTGAGAATTGTTCTCACTCGGGGGGAGGGCGAAGTGGGACTGGCGACAGATTTGGCCATCAATCCGACATTGCTCGTCATAGCCAAACCCTTGGTTCTTCCCACTGCTGAAATGTACAATGATGGTGTCAAGGTGAGGCTTGTCGGCGTGCAGCGGACCTCGGCAAAAGCAGTCGATCCATCGGTGAAGTCGGGGAACTATCTCAACAATATTATGGCGCTTGCGGAGGCTCGCAAGAGTGGTGACTACGAGGCCATCATGTGCGATCGCGATGGCTGGGTTGCTGAGGGATCGAGTTCCAATCTTTTCATTTGGCAGGCCGGGCGATTGCGCACCCCAAGTCTCTCGGTCGGACTCCTGGCCGGGATTACTCGCCGCCGAGTGTTGGAACTTGCGACAAGCCGCGGCCTCGAAGTGGAAGAGGGGCGCATGCGTCCACAGGAAATTCGCGACGCCGACGAAGCCTTCTTAACGAGCTCAATTCGGGGTATACTGCCCATTTCCTATGTTGATGGAGAAGTGATCGCACCCCCCGAATCGTGTCGGGGCCCGTCACCGGGCAGCTGATGGAAGACTACGAAGCGTTCTTAACTTCATCTTCTGCTCGCTTGCCGTAGAAGCGAATTAGAACAGCCATGGCGAGCATGCCGACAGGGAGACTGATCCAAGGAGAGACGCCGAAACCCGCCGGGAGGTAGCCAGCGAGTATGGCGGTGAGGCCACAAGTGAGGGCGTAAGGCGCTTGGGTGCGCACGTGGTCAATATGATCGGCGGCACAGGACATTGACGACATGATAGTGGTGTCCGAGATTGGCGAGCAGTGATCACCAAAGACGGCGCCGCCCAATACCGCGCTCAGGGTGGCAAAACGGATGCTGTCGGCAAGCGCTGGATCAAATCCCTCGCCGCCGGTTGCCGCCCAGGCCATGGGGCCGGCAATGGGAATCACGATGGCCATGGTGCTGAACGAGCTGCCGGTTGCCAATGCAATGACGGCGCAGAGAACAAAGGTCATGGTCGGCAGCCAGCTAGCGCTTGGTACCCACTGTCCGATAACCCAGGGGCCGGTTTGCAGGTAGTCTTTGCAAATGTCGCCGATAGTCCACGCCAGCACCAAGATAAGCACCGCGATAACCATGGCTTTGCAGCCAGTGATCCACGCTTCCATGGCTTCTTCCATATTAAGGTTTCGCCGAGCTAGGGCGTAGACGGCGGCTATCAACGAGCCGCCGAAGGCTGCCCACAGGAGGACCGCGTAGGAATCGGCGGCGGCGATGATTTTCCGCAGGCCGGCGTCCGAACCTACAGACGCGGAGCCGCTGATGTAGAGACCAACGGCGACGATAAGTATAACTCCAAGGATGGGCACGACTGCCAGGGTCCAGTGAGACTCGCGATCATTGGTGGGGCTCATCTCGGTCAGCTCTTTGTCCATCAAGGGCTTGGCGCCCACTCGCAATACTTCGCCTGACTGAGCGCGAACTTCAGCAGCCAACATGGGACCGAAGTCTCGGCAACTTGTGGCGATATAGAATACAAAGAAGATCGTAAAGAAACTGTAGAAACTATAGGGCAGCATGTTTAAGAAAAAGTCGTAAGCGTTTTGATCTTTGCCGATGACTTTTTCGAGCAGTCCGAGTTGGTAGCCAACCCAGGTTGAGATTAGTGCCACGCTGGTAATGGGAGCCGCGGTTGAATCGACGATGTAGCTCAGTTTTTCGCGAGAAATCTTTAGCTTGTCGGTGAAAGGGCGAAGGGTTTGCCGACGAGTAGGCAGTTGGCGTAGTCATCAAAGAAAATGGCCAACCCGGTCAGCCAGCCGACAATCATGCCGGAGCGCCGAGTTTTTGCGCGTTTGGACAAGACGTCAACCAGCGCATTGGTGCCGCCGCTCTTGGCCAAAATACCGACCATGCCGCCCAAGGCCATCGTAAAGAGCAGGATTGATGCGTGCCCGGACTCGGCGACCGATGCCACTAAGTGAGTGTCAAAGACTCGGACAAGTGCGGTCAGAGGATTGTAGTCGTAGACAAAAAATGCGCCGAGCCAGATGCCGGCAAAGAGCGCGATGAGAGCTTCGCGAAAAATCAGCGCTAACAAGATGGCGGCGAGTGGCGGAAGAATTGAAAGCCAACCGGGTAACGTGCGCACATTGGGTTTGAAACTGGCCGTGGCATCACCGGCACGCACGGTCATTGTGCCATCAATATGGACCTCTTCAACGGTGACGGTGCCGCCGCTAAAAAGCCCGGTTTTGCTCACCGCTTCTGGGCCTTTGGGGGTGTCGCGAGTGACCCCAGTGAGCTTGGCAGCACCGCAGAAATTCTTGGCCACCTT
>JAESTW010000120.1 GCA_016763395.1 Kofleriaceae bacterium | reverse complement strand
TTATCCACAGAGAATCTGAGAATCGGTACTTCGTCCCCCCGCTAGAGCAGCTTGAGTCGCAGCTCTTCCAGTTCGCCGGCTCGGTCGCGGAGTTCGGTGGCTCGCTCGTAGTCCATGGTGTCGGCGGCTTCGCGCATTTCGGTGCGTAGTGCGGCGATGGCGCCTGTGAGTTCGTCCGAGGAGTGGATGTCGAGCTTTTCGATTTGGGCGGCGAGTTTTTCGCCTTCGCTCAGGGGTGCTTCTTTGGTGCCGCCGGCCATGCTGAGGATGCCGCGTGTGACGGAGGCGGGTGTGATGCCGTGCTCTTTGTTGTACGCGGTTTGGTACTTGCGTCTGCGTTCGGTTTCGTCGATGGCTTGGCGCATGGAGTCGGTGATTCTGTCCGCGTAGAGGAACACTCGGCCGTTCTCGTTGCGTGCGGCTCGTCCGATGGTTTGAATGAGGGAACGCCTTGAGCGCAGGAAGCCTTCTTTGTCCGCTTCCAAAATCGCGACGAGGCTGCACTCGGGAATGTCGAGGCCTTCTCGCAAGAGGTTGATTCCGACGAGTACATCATATTCGCCGCGGCGCAGGTCTCGCAGTAGTTCGACCCGTTTCAAAGTGTCAATGTCCGAGTGCATGTAGCGAACGCGCACGCCGAGGTCGGTGTAGTACTCGGTTAAGTCTTCGGCCATGCGCTTGGTCAAGGTGGTCACCAGGACACGTTCTTTGGCTTTGGCCCGGAGGTGAATTTCCGCCAACAAGTCATCAACTTGGTCTGCCACCGGACGGATTTCAAGCACCGGATCCAATAGCCCTGTCGGACGGACGAGCTGCTCGACGATGACGCCTTGCGAGTGTTCTATCTCGTACTCAGCCGGCGTGGCCGATACGTGGATCACCCGCTGCATACGGTCTTCCCACTCGCTGAAGCGAAGCGGACGGTTGTCGAGCGCGCTGGGCAAGCGAAAGCCGTAGTTGACGAGGTTCTCTTTGCGAGACCGATCGCCCTTATACATAGAACCAATTTGTGGGATCGTTTGATGGCTCTCATCGATGATAAAAAGCGAGCCTTCGGGGAAGTAGTCGATAAGAGTTGGTGGGGCTTGGTCTTTGTCTCGGCCGGTAAGATGCCTAGAATAGTTCTCAATGCCAGAGCAAAATCCCATCTCCTCGATGCACTCAATATCGTAGAGAGTTCGCTGTTCCAGGCGTTGCCGCTCAAGAAGCGTGTCCGGCGTTGAAAGCTGCTCTAGTCGGACTAGAAGCTCGGCCTGGATATCCTTAATCGCGCGTTTTAGTGTCTCTTTGGGCGTTGCGTAGTGTGAAGCGGGGAATACTGCGCAACTGTCTAGGGAGCGTTTGCTTTTGCCCCGAAGTGGATCGATTTCTGAAATGGCTTCGACAGTGTCGCCAAACCACTCGATGCGAATAGCGGTATCGTTTTCGTACGCGGGGAAAACCTCGACAGTGTCGCCTCGGACACGGAAGGTTCCCCGGTGAAAATCGGTGTCGTTGCGCTTGTACTGAAGCTCGATAAGCCTATGTAAGACTTATCTCTAGCTATGTCTTGGTCAACCGAGACTTTGCAAGTCATCTCGCCATAGGTGCTGCGATCACCAATGCCGTAGATGCACGAGACCGAAGCGATGATGATGACGTCCTTGCGCGAGAGCAAGGCATAGGTGGCAGCGTGCCGCATCCTGTCGATTTCTTCGTTGATCATCGAGTCTTTCTCGATGAAGGTATCAGTGCTCGCGACGTAGGCCTCGGGCTGATAGTAGTCGTAGTAACTTACGAAGTAGTGAACCGCGTTGTCCGGGAATAGTTCTTTGAACTCACCGTAGAGTTGTGCTGCCAGAGTCTTGTTGGGCGCCATGATGAGCGCTGGTTGATCGATTTGATCGATAACATTGGCTATGGTAAATGTCTTACCCGAACCTGTGATCCCGAGAAGAACCTGGTGTTTGTCACCACGTTTCAAGCCTTCGACAAGTTCGGCGATTGCCTTTGGCTGATCACCACTGGGCTCAAAAGGGGAAGCGAGCCGAAAGTTGGCATTTTCCGCACCAGTCTCGCCCGCGCTCGCTTCTTCAGATGTTGCCATATCTGCCACTAGGACTTAGCGATGGGAGTGGTCGTAAGAGTTGTCCGGCGTGCCTTCATGGTTTTGAGAAACATCATCAGCCACATGGCAGCCAGCAGTAACCCCAGAACAATCGAGCCGGGTGATCGGGTTTGCACTCCCTGTATGAGCAAGTTCACTGACAGGAACGCCGTAACAGCGATACCCGCGACAAACAACACCAACAAAGGTAGGCCCATCAACATGAGCTTTCTGGACTGCTTGGTCATTCTACCGTACTACCACAGTCGCAGCGGTGTACGGGGATTCAATTGGGTATTCGGAGACCGGATCGCGATCGGAGGAATTGGCTAGGACCAATTGTGGCGTGCGAGCCTAGTCCTTGCAGTATTTGGAGCTCTTGAGCCGCTTCTTGAGCGTGGCATCCTTCTTCTTCGCTGCCTTCACTTTGTCCGACTTGGGATAGCGCTGGCGCAAGAGACCGAAGTAGGCCCGAGCATCGATGCACTGCTTGAGCTTCTCAGAAGCCTCGCCAGCGCGAAAGAGAGCGTCGTCGGCCAAGGTGCTCGATCCAAACTTCTCGAAGACGGCTTGGTACTCTTTGACCGCGCTCTTGTAGTCCTGCTGTACGTAGTACGATTCGCCGCGACGATACTGGGCGTCGTCCGCTTTACCGTGGTTGGGGAACTTGATAACCAGCTTGCGGAAGATCTGCCGAGCTTTGTTGTAGTCGTTGGCAGAAAAGGCCCTCATGCCCTCGTCGTACAAGGCGTCCGGGCTCTGTGAAGCTGTAGGCGTTACAATCTTGCCTTCGAGCTCAGCCAGGCGTGATTCCAGCTCATCAATGCGTTTGTCAAAGCGCTGCGCGTCGGTGTAGACGTTGTCGGTAAGCCTCTTGGCTTCCATGACTAGCCCAGTGAGTCTCGCGTTCTCTTGCTCTAGGCCGTCGAATTGCGCGCCTAGGTCGGCACTGTTACGTGCGAGAAGCTTGCTGGCCTCATCCAGTGTCTCTTTGAGTTTTTCAACCGTAGATCCCATGGACTCGCCTTGATCAGACTGCACTTTGTCGATGCGCACGATGTCTTTGCGAAGGGTCTCGCCCTCGTGTTTCGTCGTTACCCAAAAACAAGCGCTGGTTTGCACGCAGATTGCCGCTAGAAGTAATTTTTTGAATCCGTTCATTATTTCCACTCGAAATCTACTCGACGTTGCTCGGCACGAGAATCTTCATCGCCACCGACAGATTCGCTCTCTCCCTTAGGAACAACCTGAAGTCGTGCGGGATCAATTCCCAATCGGGCCAAAAAGTCCGCTACACTTCGCCCACGTTTTTCGCTCAGGGCAATGTTGTATTCGTCGGTGCCCTGGTCGTCGGTGTGCCCTTCGATGAAAACGCTTCGGTCAGATGCTTCTTGAATGCATTCGCTGTTCTTCTGCAGTGTCTCTGTGAATTCGCCGCCGACAGAATACACGTTTATATCGAAGTAGATGCTGTCGAGCTTACAAGAGAGTTCCGGTGGCGCTTCGCGTCCGGGCCGCTGACAAACACCGGCGATACAATCCTCGTCGTCCGCGCAGTCTTCGTCCTTATTGCAAGAGCCTCGCTCCAAACATGCGCCATCAGAACATTTCGAATCGGGTCCGCACTGCGAGTCGCTCTCGCAAGCGGTACACTGGTTCTTTAGGCAGATTTGGCCCTTTACGCAATCATCACTAGTTCGGCACTTGTTGTCTTGCAGTACACAGCTACCCTGATCGCAGCGTTCAAAGTCTTCGCAGTGGCTGTCTTCGCTACACTGTGAACATTGTTTTTGAAAGCAATGTTGCCCGTCCTTGCAATCTTTGTCGCTGCTGCAAGTGGGATTCTTTGGCTTCTTGTCTGGACATCCCGCCGACGAGAACCCGACCGCAAGCACGGCCATAAGGCTCAGTATTCCGAGGAAGCCGCGGCCTCCAGCAGTCGGCCCAACAGTCGGGGAGTGCGCACGAGTACGCGTCCCTTTGCGCGAGGAATCGGTTGGCAAATTTGTCTTCTCACTCAGTGAATAACGCGTCACCACCACAACCTATTCCCCTGGCTCTGCTAGGTCAACTTCAACGCAAAAACGCGTGTTTAGAGCGTGTTTGGGTGCTATTAACAAAGGTATGGCTCGATCTTTGATACTGGTAATCGACGATGAACCCAACATCCTCAGCTCCGTGCGGCGGGCGTTGGAGCTGGAAGACTACCGAGTGGAGGTCGCCGGTTCCGGTGCTATCGGCCTAGGCAAGCTCGCCGACAAGGAGTTTGACCTGGTTTTGCTCGACGTAATGATGCCAGAAATGGATGGCTTGCAGACCTTGGAGAGGATTCGTGCGGCCCATCCGGCGCTTGTGGTCGTGATGATGAGCGGCAACGCCAGTATTGAGACGGCGGTCTCGGCGACCAAACTTGGCGCCCAAGATTTTCTTGAGAAGCCACTTTCTTCGGACAAGCTTCTTCTCACGATCGAAAACAACCTAAGTCTTTCAGTCTTGCGCAAAGAGAAGGCCGAGCTTCAGGCCAAGGTCGACCGAAATTTTGCAATGCTCGGATCGAGCAAGGCGATGGAACGCATCTTTGACAAGATCTCGAAAACCGCGCCTTCCAACGGTCGGGTTTTGATCACTGGCGAAAACGGAACAGGCAAAGAGCTCGTTGCCCGGGCCATTCACAGCCATTCCAAGCGTTCAAAAGAACCGTTTATTAAACTGAACTGCGCTGCGATTCCATCAGAACTTATCGAATCAGAACTCTTCGGTCACAAAAAAGGTGCGTTTACTGGGGCAACCCAGCAGCGCCGGGGCAAGTTTGAGCTTGCGGACGGTGGAACGATTTTCTTGGACGAAGTTGGCGATATGAATCCAAGCGCCCAAGCGAAGGTTCTGCGGGTCTTGCAAGAGAGCGAGCTTGAGCGCGTCGGCGGTGCTGAAACGATCAAGGTGGATGTCCGAGTGGTGGCAGCTACGAACAAAGATCTAAAGGCTGAAATCGCCGCGGGAAACTTTCGAGAAGATCTCTACTACCGTCTCAACGTCGTTCCGATCGAGTTGCCACCCTTGCGCGAGCGTCGTTCGGACATTCCTGAGATGGTCGAGAGTTTTGTGGCGATGGCTTGCGAGTCCAATGATATGCCGCTGATGAGCATTGATAGCAAAGCGGTGTCCTTGCTCATGCAACACGATTGGCCGGGCAACGTCCGAGAGCTCAAGAACGCGATTGAGAGATTGGTGATTCTTTCTGGAGGCACAAGCCAGCTCGATGCCGATGCCGTCGCTGAAACACTCCCAGGAGTAAAAAGCATTCGTGGCTCGTACAAAAAAGGCGTGTCTCTAAAAGAGCTCGTTGCAGCGTCCGAGCGTGAGATAATCACCGAGGCGTTAGAATCCAACGAGAATCACGTTTCCAATACCGCTCGTGAACTCGGACTAGAGCGCTCCCATCTGTACAAGAAGATGAAAGCGCTGGGCATTAAGTACGGCTCGGACTAGTATTGGTGGGCCGTAAATCGGTCTAAGAAGGGCCGTGTGGCATACTTCCTGACCCGTTCGACTAGAGCACTACTTTGGCAGTAGGGACTGTTGGCAAGTCCCCTGCGTTGCGCCTGACTGCTTTCGTGATTCCAACTTTTGCCAGGAGGAAGTAGAGTCCTGAGCCCACGAAACAAATGATAAAGGTGGCGATGACCCGTGAGAAATCGCTATAAGGAGCCGCGGCAACTAAGATGCATGCGAGGGTGGTGAGGATGAAGAGTGCGAAGAAGAGATGCTGAGTTACATCGCTCTTTCTAGCACATCGCTGGATCATGTATCCGGTAACTATCGGAGAGAAGACAAAGGTGAAAATTATGAATAGTGGAAATAGTGGAAGAGCGAAGGGAGCTATCAAGGCAATAAGGAAAAAAGAGAGAAAGCTGAGATAGGTAGTGCCGAGCACCACGAGTGTAACAACCACGGTACTGACCAGAGAATTTCTCATTAGGGCTGGTGAATGCCAACGCCTTACCAGGTGTCCGCCGAGGAGTGCGCCGGCAACGCTCATCGATACAATGCTAACGGAGGTAGATACTGGCTCCATACGCTCCTGCAAATTGTGAACAGGAAATACATTGAGAAAGAACCCAGCATAGAGCAATCCGACACAGATGGAGCCAATGACGATTTCTTTGGGTGAAGACTTTCCAATGTAGAAACTTGCCAAGCCAGCACCGACGACGGTAGTTCCAGCTTGCGTGGCAGAGTTCCAGCCAAAGCTATCCATTGGGATATAAAGCCACGGGTAGGTCACCGCATGTACTATCAACAGCGAGAGATACAGGCCGACGGTACAAAATACAGTCAGGGCGATGTTGGACAGTTTTATTTTGGAATTCACTGGTTGGGCGCGTTAGCGACAGTCCTTAGATCCACTAAATGGATTGAAGGTTTCACCCGTGCCGACTTTGCACTTCGGTTTCTTTGTCTTCGGCAGGTCTTGTGGTTGGTCCTTCGGCTGGTTCTTCCGGTTCTTCCGATTCTTCCGATTCTTGGATTTTCCCGATGTTGTGGTTTCTGGCTCCACCACAATCGCTTGCATTGGGAAGGAGAGCGGTTCGTTGGGTTGCGTTAGATCGAGAGTAAGCTCGGTGTTCTGGAAGCCAGGAGCCTCGAAGCGGTAGCTTCGGACTGTCTGGGATTCGCCATCGTTTAAGTTTATGATCAAATCGCAAGGACTCGTACAGAGCTCTGCGTTGCTGTCTTTAGCGTAGAGCTTTGCCCCTGGTATTGAGTTAAGCCGGATTTGGTACTTTGTCCGAGGCGTATCCGGGATAGTTTCTATGGTCATAACCGGAGTATCGGTACTAGGAACTTTACTTGGCCCTTCGTCTGCGAGCTGTTCCTGTGCTCGGCGATTGCTCGCTACTTTAGTTGCTGCTTCCGACGACGACCTGTCCGACGACGACCTGTCCGACGACGAATTCAGTAAGAGAACACCGAGCAAAAGGGCTGCCACAGAAGCGCCCGCCA
>JAESTW010000119.1 GCA_016763395.1 Kofleriaceae bacterium | reverse complement strand
TGCGCTTTGATAGGCAATACAGCAAGTCGACTCGGGTGCTTTTTGTGACTCCCGGGGTTGCGCTGGGAATGCTCGGACAAGGGGAACTCGCGGCGCGCTGCCACACTTTGATGCTCGATGAGTTTCACGAGCGGGGCGCGGAAGTCGACTTGCTCGCGGCGCGTGCTCAGCTTCTGTGCAAGCCTGGTGGTATGCGCCTGCTCTTGTGTTCGGCGACTCTCGACAGTGATGTCCTGGCGGACAAAATCGGTGGCGACGTTATTCGTTCAAGCGGCCGCAGTTTTGATGTGGAAATTAGCTACCACGGCGAGAAGGGCCCTTCAGAAGACAATATCGAGTCGCGCGCTTGCCAGGCAGTCACCCGCGCTCTGGCTCAGTGCGAGGGGGACATCTTGGTTTTCTTGCCCGGACGCGGCGAAATCAGGCGTTGCCGAGCGCAGCTTGAGGGCAGTCTTGGCCGAAGCAGTGGTCGCTCGGCGGGTATCGAGTTAGTCGAAGTGCACGGCGGCGTCTCTCCGGAGCGCTTGGCCAATGCCTTTGCGGTGGGCGATCGGCGGCGGGTGTACCTCTCGACCAACGTTGCAGAGAGTTCAGTGACCTTGCCCGGTGTCCGGTGTGTCATCGATAGCGGGCTTTCGCGCCGTATCATGCACCGTGCCGGACGCAGTCTTCTCGCGCTCAGTGCAATTGCGCAAGACGCCGCGGACCAGCGGGCCGGACGCGCCGGACGTGTCGCAGCAGGGGAATGTTGGCGTCTCTGGGGCCAAAGCTTCCGTCTCGGCCCCCTAACGGCGCCAGAGGTTGCGGGCATCGAGCTCGATGACTTCGTCCTGCGTGCGGCGACTATGGGGCTCGACGGCAGCCGGTTTGATGAGGCGCCATGGATCTCCCCTCCTCCGGCCTTTGCCGTGGAGCGTGCACGCGCGCGTTTGGTCGCCTCGGGAGTGCTTGACGCGGATTTCTGTCTCAGTGAGCGAGGCCGAGCTTTTGGCCGTCTGCCAGTCTCCGTCGCACGCCCGCCTTGTTACTGGACGCGCCCCCGCAGCTTCGGACAGATCTTGCTGACCTGGTTGCTCGGGTCGAGGTAGATCGCAGTCTGGTTCGCGCGCCGGCCAAGTCACCCGCGGCCCAAGACGCCCGTGCCCTGCTCTTCGCCGACGCGCGCAATGAAGTCGAGATTGAGCTCGCTGCCTTGCGCGGCGGGGACGCGCATCGTCATGAGCTGGATGCACGCACGCTAAAAGAAACCCGGCGGGTGGCAACGGCACTGCGCGAGGCCATTGGTGCCAATCCAGTGGACCCGACCAAGAGCGAGCCCACTTGGAGTGATCGCGAGGCGCTCATTGCTCATATCTTGGAGCGCGCGCCAGAGTTGGCCTTTGTCCGTCGGACACGAGACGCAAAGAAAGGCCGGGCGCAAGGAGGTCGAGCAAAGGCTGTCGCCTGGGCAAACGACGAAGGCACGGAGCTGGCCCTCTACCCCTATCGTTTACCGGACGTCGGCGACGGCGTGTCCGGCGGTGGAATATCCGGCAAAGGAGCATCCGGCGAAGGAGCATCCGGCGAAGGCATGCAAAAGAAGGGCGCATCTGGGGAAGTGGCGAAACCGGACGAGGCAGCCCTGATCTTCGGAGCTCGTTGGATCGGTGTCGGTCGCAGCGCGCGTGGCGTGGGCGAGTTGGCACTGCCAATTGAGTTGTCCGCCCTAAAGCTCGCGGGTCTCGGAACGCTTGAAATCGGCACACCGCGCATCGTCCGACAGCGTCAGACGAAGGGCGCTTCGGGCGGCTCAATCTCGATCGAGGCAACGAGCGTATGGTGTTTTGCCAGTATCCGGCGCGAAGACAAGGGTGGGCAATTGCGTGGTGATGCGCTAAGGCAGGCCGCCGCGTCTCTCTTGGCCGGCGGCGCGATGTACCCAGAGTTGGTCTCTCGCCTCAATGAGACTTGCCTGCACCGAGACATGCTTGAGTCACAGCCCCCCTTTAGCGAGCATCCCGACCCCACTGGCGGACGGAGCGGGGAAGAATGGCTGTATTTTCAACTCGGACAACTTGGTCTCGAAAACGCAGAGGACTTTGAACTGATCGGAGTGGACGATTTGATGCCCGATCTAGAAGCTAGGATCAAAGCGCATCACGCCGACCCCGCGTTGCTCTTGCAGTTACGCAAAGATTTCCCCTTCGAATTCGTCTCCGGCGGAGCCCGCTATCGAATCAAGCAAGCCAACCTCGATAGGCGCCGCGTGGTGATCGAGCCAAGTAGCACAAACGCCAAGAAACGCGGCGAACCCTCGGCCAACGCTCTACCTCGCTACCGCGGTTTTTCAGTCGTTTTTGAGCAGGCGAGTCGGACAGTGAAGCTGCGCTGATCGCAGGCGTCCCCACAAATCACGAAGAAGCTTTATGGCAAACATGTCCACACACGTCCATCGCTCATGGGACAGGCTTCGAGAAACCAGCCGACGTTGAACTTCTTGGCTAGACCGATGACCGCTCGAAGACTATACACGATGTGGGATCCTGCGATATGGCTCTGAGATAGGAGCCAATAGTAGAACTATTCTCGCCTCCACCGGGAGCGCCCCGACTGTACGAGTCCCGCTAGCCAAGTCCGCGGCGCAAGGCCTCCACCAGCGATGCCACGCCGCGGTCACATCCGGGAAGCCTGGTCAGATGCACAAAGCCGTGTCCGAGAGTGTCGTGGTTGTTAACCGTGCACGAGACGCCGGCGTCTTTGAGCATTGCCGCAAAGGCAAGCCCCTCGTCTCGCAAGACATCAAAGCCGGCGGTGGCAACATGGGTTGGTGGTGACTTGGCAAGGGTTGAACTGGCGGCCGGACTAATGCGCGGGTTGTCGCGGGAGGCGCCATTGGCGTACGTTTTGAAGAACCAATCAATGGTCGTTTTGTCGAGTCCAAAGCCGTCGGCAAATAGATCTGCTGAAGGTGTGTGTACGCGTGCATCGGTGCCTGGGTAGATAAGGAGTTGGAACGCGATTCCGGACACTTCTTGGGAAATCACTGCCGCGAAGTTGCCACCGGCGCTATCACCTGCGAGCGCGATCCGTCCGGGATCGATCCCGAGCGAGTCTGCCGAATCGACAACCCACTTGGTGACTGCAACACAATCATTTACGCCTGCGGGAAATGGGTGCTCGGGGGCTAAGCGGTAGTCAACCGCAATAACGGTGGCAGACAGTTCTCGGCAGAAACGTCTGCACAATCCGTCATGCGTCTCAAGGTCGCCTATGGTGTAGCCACCGCCGTGAAAGTAGATCACGGCAGGATGTGGACCAGTACCGGCGGGCCGGTAAATGCGAATCGGAACTGGCCCTTCCTCTGTCTCTACAGAAGTATTCTCAGTTACGTTGGCGGGAGCTTCCGGCTTCTCCAATATTTTGGCAATGTGATAGTACGACTCTCTTGCGCCTTCTACAGAGCCATAC
>JAESTW010000118.1 GCA_016763395.1 Kofleriaceae bacterium | reverse complement strand
GCTCTGGTCGATAGACTGTATTCTGATGCTCAGCGGGGAACCATTCCGAGCTCTATCGAAAATGAATTGAACGCTCTCACAGATGAAGATGCTCAGATGAAGCGCTTTGGAGAGTGGGTTCAAGAGCGACTTGCGTCGGACAAAGATGTGGCAGTGTTGCGCAAGTCCTACGAAGAATACGGAGATGTGGTCTCTATGGTCTTGCAACAGGGAATGGTGAAGCTCGAGCTAGCGAGCAAGGCCAGTGGCGAGGAGAGAAACGTGATCTTGGCAGCCGCGGAGCGCAGCTTTTTGGCGATTGCGACAGAGGCTGCTGGCGCGCCGCAGTACCACCTCAACCTCGGCGAAGTATATTACCGACTGGGAAAAGTAGCAGAGGGCGACAAGGAATTTGAGTCACTGCTCGGCCAGCAGGATTCGCAGCTAACACTCATGGTGGCGCAGGTGTATCGTGGGCTCGGGCTGCGAAAACGAGCTAAAGAGGCAGCAGAAGCTGTATGGGAACTAAAGACGCAACCCTTTGAAGCCCAGGCTGCGCAATTGATGGTGCTTCTTTCGGGAGAACTCGATGACAAAGAAACGTGGCTCAAGCGTGGCGACCAGAAGTCTGAGAGCGTGCAAATTGGTCTGCTAGACGTTGAGGCCGAGCGGGCGCTGCAAGACGGACGAGGGAAGGATGCGGACAAGCTCTTCGCCCAAATTGTAAAGCGCTACTTGGCTCAAAACAGTACCGGCGGACTGAACAATGCCGCGCTGGCAAACATGCGCCGCTATACACTAACCGGAAAAGTCGAGCAATTGGATAGTGCGCGTTCGGACATGGAGAAGGCTCTTCGGCAGTCTCCGAATGAGCCGATTGTGACCCATAATCTATCGTCTCTAGCCAATCAGCATGGAGGTGTGCAGATTCTCAGCTCCTGGATCAAAATTGAGATTGCTCGGCCCTCGGGCTCCGATACCAATGCAGTGTTGGGCTACTTACTCGACGGGCCATTGCGGGACACCGTGTTGAAAAAGATCCAGAAGAACTCTTCTGTTCGCCTCTCGCGTTCATTGGCAAAGCAATTGCAAATTCTCTCTCCACAGTCCGAGTACGGGTGGTTGTCCGAGGCCAACTGGATGAGCTGGTATGAAGACGCAGAGGCGCTCCAGGCTCTCTACGGCCGCCTAAAGCCGCTTCTCTTTGACGATAGCGAATCCCAAGAGTCTGCCGTGAAATACTTGGCTGGTGAGCTAGACGAGGAGCTATTGTCGTCCTCGGAGACGGCGATAGCGGGCCTAAAGAAGCAGTTGTCCGAAGCGCGAGCCGCCAAGCACGATCCTACGATAGCTACAGTCTTGCTTTTTCTGGGGCACGCCGTAGAAAACCAAGCAAATCTGACTCGCAGTGCCGAGCAGGCTCAGAAGTCGTTGGAGTATTTTCGAGAATCGGCCAGACGTTGGCCAGAGCTAGCACTTCAAGACGATATATCGCGGGGGCTTATCAACGTCGCGCTCTTCAAGGCGATAAAGGGCAATGCCGAACTCGAAACCTTTTGGGACCGGGGATTTCGGACCTATGGCTTCAGACACGCTTTTCTAGGGGAGGAGTTTGAAGTTGTCCGGGCTACGCTTGTGGCTGCGCTGAAGAAGGAATCTGAGTATGCACAAGGCATCGCACTTGCTCTGAAGCAGGCAAAGGTCAAACCAAGCCCGACTCAGTGGGTGATTGGCAAGATATCGGGTGATTCTGAGCTATTGAAATTGAGCAAGAGTTCGATTTCAGAGCCGCACAGAATAAGTCGCTATCGAATCAGCCAGCATCTCGCGCCGACATCAAAATCGGCCAAGCGGGCACTTTCGATAGCCGGTGAGTGATCTATAGCCCGATGTGACGCTGGTTTAGTTCAGCGTCACACCGAGCATGATGGAAGGGGCATCGGTCAGAGACCCAGCTGCGCAGATGATTGCTCCATCTCGCAATTGCTGCGGAGTCACCGGGTTGGCTTCGCAAACATAGACTTCGTCGTCCGAGTCAAAATCGGAATCAAATATTGTGGCTTTGATGGATGCGCCCGCCGGGATTACTTCCAATGTAGTCGTGGCGTATTCTGCCGAAAAGACGTTGTCTTTAGTATCGGTTCGCAAGACTTCTGTGCCGTTGATTTCGACCACAACATAAGGGTCGGGAGCGCCGCCATTGATATCCCAGGGCTGTCCATTGGAGTCTGTGGTTTCGACCATTACTAGCAAGACCTGAAACTCGTAGGTTCTGCCAAATACTGACTCGCAAGCGTCATTTACACAAATGGTCTCGCCTGTACAAACCGTGTTGCTCGGGCCGCAGCCATTGGCCACGAAAGCGTCCGGTGTTTGACCAGCAGCATCGACCGCTGGTGCGACTTGCGCGTCTACTGACGTTTCTTTATCAGTATCATCGCCACAAGCGACGAATGTGAGTCCGAGTGTGAGGTTAAGGCAGCCGACAATACAGAATCTGGCGAGGTTCATTTGCCAGATTGTAGCACCCGGATATTCTCGAGTAAACGCGGAAGCACGTCTACCATCTCCGCCTACAGCGACATAATACGCAACTGTCGAGCCGCTACAGGAAGGGATTCTCTATGGGACTGCCAGGAGGAAGCGCCTGCATTCTGTCCGGGCGGTAGGTACTGTTGTTGGCGTGCATTTCCTCGGCCTGTTGTACCAATTCTTGCGGTGGGATTGCACCGGGAATCATTAGTGCCATTGTGTTCTGCAGTAAGGTGAGGCATTTGTCACTGTAGATCACTCGCCGTGCTGAGTATTCGTAGGAAAAAGTCTCATGTGTCCAGATCTCCTCGATTCTCAATTGGAAGTAGCGGTGCAGTGTTGCATTGCGGTAGAGGAATCGTCCGGGCTCACACTCTTGCGTGCGTTTGATGTTCTTCATCGTCTCTGCACGTCCTAGCTCAGAAATCCAGCGTTCATCCCCAGGCGCAAAGGAGGCAAACGAGTCGATCCAATCGTGTGCGAGTTCAAGCATGTACATCCAGCGACGAATAAGAGCGTCCCACCACTCTTGCCCAGGAGCTTTGTTCCATTCTACACGGCGAAAACGAAGAGAGAGGGCGAAGGAATCCGGATGTCCGGTTGCCGAGGAAGCCGTCATTTCGTCGAAGACCGCCAGCTTCTCGCTAGCTTCTGCGTACTCGTGTGGGTTCCAGTTCGTCAAGGCTAGGGTCATGTCCGCGGCAAGTGCTGGCCGCAGCACAACACTACCGCTATCGAGGGCGCGCAGAAGGCTTTGTTCTTCAAGCAAGCGAAGGAATACAGGAAAGGAAACGCCTGAACGTCCAAGCTCGACTATCTTTTCGACGATAGGGAGAAGCTTGGTACCCGCGTCGCCGGCTTGTCCGGAACGGTAGGTTTGTAGGGATTGCTCATAGGAGTCGAGCATGTTTTTGAGCATGGTTTCGTCCGATGGCTTCTCACTTGTGCTGGCCGCCTTGGCCGCCCCCGCAAGCGCTCGGCCGTAGGAGTCACTGAATTTCACAAAGCTTTGATCTTGAGCCAAACGAGCGCTGAACTCCACAAAATCGGACAATTGCTGAGATAGTCCTTCCATGTGCGCAAGAATGCCACGCATTTCATCGACATCAGTGCCTTGGAGACCTTGTTGGTCAATATCCGCCATCATGGTGCGAAAGGTACCCAGCATTGGGTCTACATACATTGGATCTACCGGCATCGTATTACTCCCACCCTACGTATTTTTTATGGTTTGTAATTCTGGCTGCGAAGACTTCGTCGGGCAAAGGCACTTTACGGCGATGGCGTGGTTCGGACAAATCGTCCCAGTTTGGCTGGTAGTTGGGAAAGAACTTCCGCGCCTCAACGAGAGTTACTTCGGAGAAGGATTTCGCGCCATGTGCTAGCTCCTTGGCGATTGACTCTTGGGCTTGGCTTTGCCACTGGGGTGGAATTGAGGCCATTTCATCTTCCTCGATGTCCTCCATGATTTTGAAGTCGCCCCAGAAGGAGGAAATGAGAGTTTCGTCCTCAGCGATCTTAAGCTGGTGCTGGGTTTCGATATCGTTGACCATTGTAGTCAGTTCCGCGCTTGTGGCAGGAGGGCTGCCGTCCAAATTTGCGAGAATTTGCAAGCCTGGTTGTGCCCGGACAGTCTCTTGAAGCTCCAGGTAGAGTTGTGACTCGGCAGTGTATTTGTCTCGGACAAGAGCGATTGCACATCGGAGAGTCAGTTGTTGTTGAGCGTCAATTTGCTCAAAATCTTCAAGCGTTTGGCAACCGGAAATAGCGTCGAAAATCGCCTTTTCCGCGGCTGCTGAATGAGGGTACAGGACGTTGCCCTCATAGCGTTGAAGTCGAGCCCGATAATACTCAACATATTCACTGTGTCGTTGCTCCATGTCCGTATGATACTGGGCAAAGCTGGATTGGGGACAGAGGTACTGGGTACTCATTGGCGGGCATGGCCGACGTACGTATTTCCCCACTGTGCCGTTTTCGGTGGCCAGCGACTGCTACACTGTAATGTGCCTCCGCCGTTTAGCCAAGAATTTCTCTATTGGGCTGATAGCAAGCGGCGATGTACGACAGCGGACTAGCCTCTCTACCGGTGCACTGTTTTTGAAAGTCTTTGCAGAATTTGTGGAAGCCCGAATTGAGGCAGTGGGCAGCCCAAGCAAAATACGAAGATAGAGAGACGTTGGGCATGAGTGGCGAAACCACAACACGCTCAACGGTTCCCAGCCCTTCGGTCCTTTATTGCTTCGGGCGACGCTCTGCAAATCGTGAGTCGTATGCCAAGAACCAGGCGTCGGACAGGGTGTCGAGTAGTTCTTCGTCGGACATGGCGAGTGTTTCTCTAGTTTCAGCCGGGAGAGCTTCGATTGCCTCTATGAGGCAACGCTCTCCATCGGCAAACTCCGACGAAAAGAGGTTCAATGAAACCATCTCGGGAGCTTCCGAATCATGATCTCCAGTGTCTAGTGCGGAGTCGCAAACAGCGCTGCCCCATACTCTTGCTTGTGTCAGGAGTTTCGCGATAGTTGGGTCATCAGCCATGGATTGAGTCTACCTGATTGCGTCGCCAATAGGAGAAAGCGTACCCAGCTTTGTCCGGTTGAGATCGGTTCTTGGTTCCAACGGTTACCTGACGTAAAAGGTAAATGGGCAAACCGTTTCAAAACCGATTTTGGCCAGGGTGGGGGCGGAGGAATCCGCGATAGCATGACAGGTAGTAACCGCACGCCCCGCCTTGAAAGCGTGCTCCTGCCTCGCGGCCACTAGCGCGCGATAGACTCCACGCTTTCGGAACTCTTGGAGCACAACTCCCCCGACTAGAAAAGCAGAATTGGGAAACGCGAAGTAGCTTGCTACACCAACACCTTTGCCGCCAATTCGAGCGATGAAGAAAGGGTTTCGTTTGGGTGATTCTCTCAGGACGTGCGCATTGTAGTCGCAAAGTGCGTTCGATTTTATTCCCCACCCTTCGGACATTAAAGCGTTAAACTCTTGCAAGGTACTGGGCACGACAAGTTCCACTTCTACGTCTGTCGGATTGCGCGCGCTACACTGTGTTGATGCCATGCCCGCAACAGAGACAGGCTTGAGTCCTCTCGCTTCGAGACGTTTGCCTAAGTCCAAAGGACGACTGTCCGGCCCGACCTCCCACCGAAAACGCAAGCCCATCTCATCGTATCCTCGAATTGTATCGCCGATCACTTGATCGGCCTTGTCCGAGCGGATGATTGCCAGTGATACGCTGTTGAGCCCACCACCTTTCATCCCCGGGGTAGTCAGTTGGTGCCAGTCCGGCCTAGCGATGCACTGCATTCCAGGAAAGGGGACAAACGCACTCCGTGGTTTCTCGAGAACTTCGGTCAGTAGGTCGGGCGCAGTCATTGTGCCATAGTAGGGGAGGTCGAGTCGAAAAGGAAATTCTTCCGTTGACCGGAACTGGCTCTACAGCTACTTTGCTAGGCACTATGCGTGGAAAAAGTTGGCGTCCAGGGCGCCAAACGCCCAAGGTTCAGAATGGCAAAGTGCAAAAAAAGCATCGCTGGGACTACTATTTCAAGGAATATGGGGCCCCAGAGGGCCAAACCGAAATCATGATTGTCCGGGAACCAGCAATTCGGCGGTTCCGTCATGTGGTTAGTGAAACCGATTTACGGAAGTTTATCAGCATTGTCCCCGACTGGAAGCGCTATTCAATTGGACTCAAGGCTCTCGTACTGGGCGATGGTGATGACGACTGCCTGGGCTGGCATGATGAGGGTGTAATCTGTATTCACGCCTGGGATTCGGACATCCAGATAACTTGGCACCAAGAGTTTTTTGACGAGCACGAGACAATTCTTGAAACGTTGATGGTACCAACGGAGCATACCGAAGATGGCATGCTCTGCTCGTTCACACTTGAGACAGCTCGCGCATTCTTGTTGACTCACGTGTTTCTACACGAGCTAGGTCATCACTATGACCGCATGCAGACAAAGGCCAAGGAGTATTCACCGGGGGGAGAGTCGTTTGCCGAAGAGTTTAGCAATCGGCTCGCCGACGAGATGTGGCCGGACTACTGCCGTGCCTTTGATTTGTAGCTACGCCGATGGAGATCGCGCTATTGTCGACCAATGCTTAAGGACTACTTCGACCGCTATTTACCCAACGAACCAACACCAGAGTTGGCATCGTTTGTCGACGTCTCTGTGTTCCGGTATTTTGACGATGCAATGAAGGCGTCACAGGGGCTTCGGGGAAGCAAAAAGAAGGAGTTTCTCAACATAAGCGGAGAGTGCTTGGCCCATGTCATGGTTCATTGCTTTGATGCTACTGCGTCCGGGGTCGGGCTCGAGGCTACGGTTCTTGTACGAGATGCAAATTTGAGTATTGGTGCCTGGACGAGAAAGTGTTTCGCAAACCCGGTTGCTGATTCGATTCAAGTAAAATGTGCGGCGTTTTTGGGGCCGGACACTGGAACCGTAGTAGGAAGCAGGAGTGATATCCTCAGAGACAGTCGCAAGCTAGCCGAGCTTTGCAGTGCGCTGGGATGTAGTG
>JAESTW010000117.1 GCA_016763395.1 Kofleriaceae bacterium | reverse complement strand
GAGGCAGGGTCACCATCTACAGTGGCTCCGAATATCTCTGTTCGCCCAGCTTGTCGCAACTCATGAAACACGGACAAGCCGCCGCCATCGTTGACTGTGAACACCACGTCGATACTGCCAGGCTTGGGGAAATCTGCGACAATCGCCTTGCCGGCAGCGGCACCGGCAACGGGCTCTACAGCGCTATAGCTCTTTACGACTTCGAAGGCTTGGCCGTTTGTTTGAAGTGCATCGATGAACCCATCGACTCGAGAGACAGTCGATGATACCTGTGGGTATTGGACGACGACAATCTTCAGCTTCTTGCTGTCCGAGAAACTGGCAGCGACATATTCTCCGTCAAGGTAGCCCGCCTGGTAGTTGTCCGAGGTAATAAATGACGCCAGCTTTCCCTGCAGTATTTGTTGGTCGTAGGCGATGACAGGGATGCCCTTGGTGTTGGCTGCCTGCAATGCGGCACTGAGAGCCGCGGTATCGGTGGGTTGGGCGATGATTAGGTCGACACCCTCTACGACTAGGGCGTTCATCTGCCGAACTTGGTTTTCGATTCCCTCATCGCCATCACCCGCCACAAAGGGTTTGAGCTTAATCTGCGGGAGCTTTTCGTTTTGCCTAACAATGTTGATATCGATCAGGCTTTGCTCTAAGCCTTCGCGCATGGCTACTTGTCCGGGAATGTTCATCGACCAGTAGAGCGCTCCCACCACCAAGGACTCGCGCTTTGGTGGCGCCGGGCTCTCTGTGTTTGCCGCGGTAGAAGGTATAGCTTCGGCATTGGAGCGCTTGTCGACCTTGGACTTGTCTTGCGAGCACGCGCCAAAGAACACGAGAGCAGCAGCCACGATGGCAGCGTGGCGAGTACCTTGTATCGTCAAAAAATAGTCCAATCCGACTGCCCAGTCCCCAAACCGCAATGGTAACAAGCAATGGCAGGCAAGCCAAGCGTCGCATCGAGCTTTACAATCCGCGAACTCAGCTCAGCTCGCCTCGCCTTAGATGGTGGCGATGAGAGAGTGTAGTCGTCTGTAGTTTGGCGCAAAGGCCGAGAGAGGCGGGTCGGTAGAGTTGTCTAGCAACTTCCGACCAAGACTCAAATCGAACCCTATCTATGATGGGTATTCACTCTGTTGCGCGCTCTGGTTGGCAAGTACGACCAGGTGATGGCGTGCAGCTGGGTGCGCCGAGGAATCACCAAAGAGTGGCTCGTTGCCAAAAGCCGGCTCAAGGTCGCCGAGCCAGCTTGCATCTGGGTTGTATCGCGCAAACGCAATTTGTCCGACCATGCTCGGGTCTCGGGCTTGGAGCATCTTGAGCACGATGACTTTCTGTCCGATGATCTCGGTGACTGCGTCTACCAGTACTTTGCCTGGCGTCGCTGACATGGACGGACCACGCACGGAGCGGCCCAAACCGGACACACTGCTATACGCTTCGTTAAAGATCGTGAGGGCGCGAACGAGAGGAACCTCGAAGTACTTTTTGGGCCCTGTGTCCCGTTCGACGAACATGTAGTAGGGCACAATGCCGAGGCGAATTTGCGCCCGCCAAAGCGCCCGCCATGTCTCTGCGGAGTCATTCACCTGTCGAATAAGGGGCGCCTGGCTTCTGATCACAGCACCCGTACTTTGGATGCGCCGGACAGCTTGTTTGGCAACTGCAGTGGAGAGCTCTTTAGGGTGGCTGTAGTGGCCCATTATGGCCAGGTGGATTCCAGAGTCGACAATGCGTGAGAACAAGGCGATCAGCTCGTCGGAGTCTTTGTCGCTAACAAAGCGCTGGGGCCAATACGCCACGGCTTTGGTACCAATACGGATACTCTCAAGGTTCTCTAACCCGGCTTCGAGGATAGGCTCGATATAGCGCTTGAGGACCCGAGTATTCATCACCATCGGGTCTCCACCGGTGATCAGCACAGAGGTGACCTCGGGATGATCGCGCAAGTACTCAACCAGGGTCTCTGATTCTCGCGCCGCAAATTTTAGATCGTCGATGCCAGCGAATTGCGCCCACCGAAAACAGTAGGTGCAGTACGCATGACAGGTTTGCCCTTGGCTTGGAAAGAAGAGCACTGTCTCGCGGTACTTGTGCTGAATACCCGGCAAGGGTTGGCCGCGATGAATCGGAACATTGTGGGTTGTCTGTCCGGCCGGGTGCGGGTTGAGCCGGTCCTGTATCTTGCGTGCGCTGGCTTTGACTACGTCGCTAGGCGCGTTGGCGCGAATGACCTCGACCATCGAAGCTAGATCAGCTGCTTCGAGCATTCCGGGTTGGGGAAATACCAACTGATACATCGGATCATTGGGAATCTGCTCCCAGTCAATCAGTTCCTCAACCACGTAACGGTTGACTCGAAAGGGAAGTACTGCTGATACGGCCTTCATTTCGATTAGCTCACTGGCGCTTAGCTTGGCTAACTGCGGGATGCTATCGATGTCGTTGCGGGTATAATACTGACACTTGGTGTATTCTGGGCTCATTACTACTTGCCTTAAACTCCGCGTCTGTTCTCTCGCGGCAGTGCGAGTGTTTTCCCTTGGCGGCCTCTAAATAGGCGCCGACACTACAACTAAGGTAGCAGCAGAAACAAGGACTAATCCCCGGGATTCCCACCCAGGTGAAGACAAATCACTGCGGAGGACAGGAAGCGTAACTAGGAGGCTTTGTCGGACAATCCACTTGGTTAAATACATCATTGCTATTGCGTTTTACTGGGCAATCGCTCGTAGCCACTAAACAAATCCGAAGACCCTTTCGAGACGATCACCGATCACTTGTAAGAGCTTCCCTCCCTCGCGAAGCGCCGGTGAGTTATCCGATCCCAAAGTCGCGGCAATTGGCTTGACCAGAGCTAGCAAAGCGGGCGGATTGCGGTCGTGCGTCATTGCATCACCGAGGGAGAACAATACGACACTGAGGGCGGCCACCCGATCTTGTAGGTTGCCCTGCGAAAGGTGAGGCAGCGCACGCCAGATCAGCGCACCTTCGGAACTAGCACAGTCCAACTCGGTTGAGGCGAATAGAGGCGTGGGAAAGAGGGCGGGAACCGACTGATAGTCATCGAGGTCATAGGGCCCTTGAGCTTGAAGGAAGAGTACCTGTGCGCTTTCCTTATCGATGTCTGCGAGAGCGCTAACCAATACTTCGGTGGCAGGTGATGGGTTCCCAGCCAATCCCAGGTGCGATTCCACGCAAAGGCAATTCCCCAGGCCTCATGAGCAATGGTCAGCAATTCAGTAACATGTCCCGCTACACGACGACCGCCCAAACGAAATTCGAATTCGACTCCTCTTAGGCGAAGG
>JAESTW010000116.1 GCA_016763395.1 Kofleriaceae bacterium | reverse complement strand
CGGAGTGTCCTTGAAGACAGTCGTGGCAGACTGTGGATCGGGAACAACAGTCTTGGTGTCCTGCTCATCGATGGTGGAGCGACGATCGACTTCTCTACGAAGATGGGTTTGGTTGCGCCCGGCAGTCAACGGAGCGGCGGCCCCTCTCCGGCTGGAACGCTCGAACATGTATTTGCCATTGAGGAAGATCGCTTCGGCAATATTTGGTTTGGCGACAGAGACACTGGCGCATGGAAGTATGATGGCAAGACGATGAGTAACTACTCCGATGATGCTGGGCTGCCAACTCGATCGGTGTGGGACATCTATCGTGATAAAGAAGGAGAGTTGTTGTTCGCGCTCGACAATGGAGCCGTCTACCAATTCGACGGGAAACGATTTAGTCGTTTTCCTTTGACGACTTCTTCTTACTGAAAGTTCGCATGGTTTCGCACCTGAACGGGGTTACTTCTCCTCCGATGGGGCGAAGATTAAACGCAAGGCGTTCAGTGTAGCAGGGTGGTAGATTGTGTTGTGATGTTCTGCCGGCATGGGTTGGTACCACCATGTCAGGCTCTTGGGCGCTTTGTGAATGAGCGCCTGGTGAAGCGGTTTGATAGCTTCACCGATGTCGATTTCGTCGGCGGAGGCCAGATAGAGTGAACGGTGTTTGGGAAAGGATTCATCGGACAAATACGCAGCGCTTGATTTCGCCAACTCTTTGTCCTTCCACCAGAGCGATGGGCTGACTGCAATGTAGTGAGTGAAACTCTCAGGCATGCGAAGGAAAGTATCGACAATAAACAAACCGGCCAGCGATTCGCCGAGAACAGCGGTCTCCTCTGTGGTGCGATACTGACTGTTGATTCTTGGTTGGACTTCTTCAAGGATGAAACGCCTGAAATCATCGGCTCCACCGTTTTGAGGGATTTGCAGGAGATCGTAGACCTCCGTTGATGGGGTTGTGAGTTCAAGTTTCCGATTCACGGTCTCAACGCCAACAATGATAAACTCGCGGTATTGTCCGGTAAGCGTTGCCAGAGCGCCAAAGCTCGCAACAGGAATCAAATCTTGTTGGACACCACCGTCAATCAGATAGAGTACGGGGTACTTCTGGCTGCCCGCTTCATAGCTCATGGGCAAGATGACGTTTATGTTTCGGGATTGACCCAAAATCTTGGAGTTGAGGGAAAACCCCTTGCCAATGACAATGCTCCTTTGGTCGCTAGGCATTTCTGTTGGAGTCGCCTGTTTCTCGACCGCTATTGGAGCTACTGTCTTCGGGGTGTCAGTAGCCTGGGTTTTACTTTCTCCGCAGGTATAGCAACTCAGAGAGAGTAGTAGAACCAGACTAGTGGAACGCTTTGTAGTGGACATGGTAGGCGATACCAAACCACGATTTGCAGACAGATATCTAGACCCTATCGGACAACTCGACAGTCTTGTCCGGCTCGTTTTTCTCCATAGAGAATAAGCAAAGGTACATCTAGCGTCCTTGCAACTTCCGTTGGATTGTAGGAGCGCATATCAAGCCACCAGGACAATGGGTATCCCCAAATCCCTTGTGCTCCTGCGCTCAGATCAGCTTTCGTCAAGGATCGAATTCGGTCTCGTTTTGCGACAGATTCTGCTATCGCGTCATCAACCATTTTCTTTTTATGAATGGATGGGCTGTAGGTCGTTTGTCGGTCATGAGACTTAGTCATCGATAGGATTTGTTCTTAGTCAACGTCGATGCGGAGAACTTGGTTTCCTGTCGTGTCAACGAAATATAGCTTGCCATCAGGGCCAAAGGTGAAGCCGCCGAGCGCTCCAGACGAGAGGCCGGTTTCCAGATGATTGACCAAGTTGCCCTGCAGATCAAAGGCGAGCAGAGTTCCTGTTGCATAGTCTGAAACAAAGACTAGTCCTCCGAATAATTCTACGCCCGATGGCATCTCGAGAATTTCTGCGTCTTTCACAAAGTCCTCAAGAACGGTGTCGTTCACGATTCGGACAGGGGTCTCGAAACTCTGCTGCAGGGCTCCCTCGGTACCAGAGCTTGTGTCTAGACGGGCAACTCGGCCATTTGCCGGATCTGCGATGTAAAGCATTTGCGCTGCACTATCGAGAGCAAGATGAGCGCCTACCCCTGGCTCGTAACCAATTTGACCAGCCGCAAACCGCCAGGTTTTTCCATCGAGGTGATTGTCGTTGCCAATACCATCGTCGAGTTCAAAGTCGTAGAGATCGATCGACTTGTGCAACCCGCCTACCGTCCAATAGCGATTTGCTGTATCGTGAACGATGCCCATGCACAGTGGTGTGTTGTGTAACATATCCAAGTGCGAACCCAGACCATTGGGATTTTGGGCTGCAAAGACGGAGAGATCGGAGGACCAGAGGCTGGGCCCGGTAAAATCATTTCCGGGGGCTTGTCCGTTATAGGTATTGCGAGATTCTCCGCAGGTACCAAAGGTTCCCTCGACACCGATTGTTGTTTCGTTCTGACCAAAGTCGATAGCAGTGACTTCTTCCATGAAATGCAGAGCATAACCATCAATGCGTTTGATGTAGGATCGACCTTCGCTGGGAGCATTGGGGATAATCAACGCACTGTCATCGGCAAAGTTGATGACCCATAACTCGGTTGGCTTCATGGGATTGAAGGCCAAATCACGAGGTTCATTCAGCCCATTGGCGGCAGTGGCAATGACCGTGAAGGTAACAGAGCTAGGGCTCTTGTCACCGGTGCCCAATTCAGGCGCGCTGGGAGCGGCAACAGCATCAGGGGTATCACCTCCTCCACCTCCTCCTCCACCGCAGGCAGATAGGGCAAGGGCAGAACACACAGCAACGATAGACAGATGATACATAGCGGCCATCTACCACGCTTTTGATGCAATACGTTTAAACACTTTCTAGCAAGGGTCCATGCGGTCCGAAATTACAACGATTGCAAAATGGGAGATCTGTCACTGCAAGAAATGGAAAGTCGGTGTTGGAATGCTGCCTGTTGGGCTATGGGGGCAATCGCAACATTAGAATCTTGTACCTTGGTAATCATTCTCTCTCCAAATTTGGTTGAGAATACTGTCGAGGATCCGAGATTTCGCTGGGCATGATGGAGCGTGGGTTGGGCGAATTTTCGAGAAAAACACCAGTGTATAGATTTTGACGGACTCGACGAACTCGGTTCGCTCCTCTAGAATCGAGGCAAGGTTACATTGCCAAAGAAGCGATTACAGCGATTCGCCAAACTCACACAGCCCGACTGTCATTGGGCCAACGAGAGGCCGCGACTAGAAGCGGCGCTGGCCGATGTTCCGATGGGGCAGGTTGTGTGGGTTCACGGCCCGGGAGGCATGGGGAAGACAACGTTTCTGAGCCACTACATACAGAACAATGTTGAGCATTGCCATTGGTATCGCCTGAGCAGTAGTGATGTCGATCTGGCGAGCTTCTTTGAGATGTTTTCTGTCTTGGTAGAGGACAATACCAAGGTCGCACGACCGTACGTGGGAGCGAACCAGAGCCAGGATCCGACAGCACTTTCTGCCCGATTTTTTCAAGAGGTTTTCGCTGCCATGTCGCCAAACACCTGGGTTGTTTTTGACGAGGCTCAGAATCTTTCTGAACGCTTGACGCTGAGCGCAATACTCGCAGGTGCGTCCAGGGCGCTGCCCTCACACCTCACGCTGGTGTACATCAGTCGCGAGCCGCCGCCGCCGTGGGCGGCTCGAATGCAGTTGGCTCGAACCTGGACACAGCTCGGTCCCGAACAGTTGCGTCTCACCGGCCTAGAGACCTCTGCGATTTTGGCGTCCTTACTCGGCCGGAAACCAACGAAAGAACATACACTTCGGCTCTACGAACTAACCCAAGGATGGGCAGCAGCTGTGGTACTACTTGCCGCTACCCCTATTGATCAACTGTGCCCGACACAGATGGTATCGCTGAGAGCGCCGGCGCTCTTTGACTATCTGAGCGAGGAGTTCTTTGGACAACTGAGCGACCAGGAACAGCAGCTTTTGATTTCAACCTTCCTCCTGCCCAGTGTCACGCCCCGCATCGCGAGTATCCTGAGTGGAAACAAAAATGCCGGTGCGTTGTTGCAGGGGCTTTGCAATAAGAATGTTCTCGTGCAGCGAGAAGCCGACATCCGTGACACCTTACGCTATCATGGGATATTGAGAACATTTCTCGGTACCAAAGACTCCTTCATACCGCACGAAAAATGGGTTTTGCGCTTGGTCGCGTGTGCCGACTACGTAGAAAAGGAGGGCGATGTTGCGGCTGCGGCCATGCTTTTGGAAGAAGCTGCGGATCGCAAGAAACTCGTCCGGCTCATTCGAAGCCATGTGGGGGAGATGGTGACCCAAGGGCAATGGCGCAATGCACGCGAACTGGTTGCGGCGTACCAACGATTGGGACCCGCCGATACCGATCCATGGGTTTCGTATTGGCTCGGTGTCTGCGAACTCAACACAGACACGCAGGTGGCCCGCAAGCGCTTCGAGTACTCGTACGAACAGTTCCGGAAACCCAAAACGGGCGACCGTTCGGGTGCCTATCTCTCGTGGGCACGTATCGTTGAATCACTTTTTCTCGAGTCTGGGGATTTTTCTCAACTGGATAGCTGGATCGACAAGTATCGTGACACCCGATCAAAACTCGGCCGCAGTCTCTCCAAAGAGGTGTTGGGCCGTGTGACGCTCAGTATGTTCAATGCGCTAGTATTTCGTCGCCCCGATGATGATGAGCTTCGTCGGCTCGAGCGCAGACTCTTGGTGTTTCTCCGGATCGCTCCCAGCCACGATGTCCGGGTGATG
>JAESTW010000115.1 GCA_016763395.1 Kofleriaceae bacterium | reverse complement strand
TATAATGTCCGCGCCCGTTTCGACTTCGGGAAATGATGGCGGGTCGAATTTGAGAATGTATTTGATACCGCGCTGGTCTTTGATGATGAAGCCTATCGACGCACCGCCAACCTTGGTACTGCGCACCATCCAAGGAACATGGGCTTCGGGACTGTCATCGCGACTCGGCCCGAGGCGAACCTCTTGAACCGTCATCTCGCGTACTCCCAAACGATTGATGAACCATGTGGAGTCCGGTACTTCATCAAGCGAATTGACCCCCTGTGCACGTCGAGGCTCATTGAACTCCAACGTCCGGGGAATACGGCGAAATAGATAGGAGTTGGTCAGGTGTGGAAAGTGAACGAACTCACGTTCTTTGGGTTTGGGAATGTCCTGTCGATCGTTGACTTGCCAGACCGTCGGCTGGTTGTGAAACCGCAATTGCCCTGGTGCCGACCCGCAGCCCCACGCACAACTTAGCACTACCGCAATCATGCATATTCGAAGAATCACCGTAGCTCCTCTCGCCTCTGCGGCTGATAGACGGGATCGAGTGCAAAGTTAAAAAAGAAGCCACCATCGGTCGATGTTGCCAGTTGGACTCGAGCGACAAAGGAACTGCCCGTCTGAAAAATGATGCCCCCACCAAAGCCTGTTCGAAATCCCTCAAGCTCTAGGTCTAGCCATTTGCGCCATACGCGACCTGTGTCTACAAAATAAAACGCGGTGTTTTTATCAGTCAAATTGAATTGGTACTCCGCGCTAGCCAAGGTGTGCAAACGGTCCCGAAAGCGATCTCCTGCATAGCCACGAAGAAGCTTGGCCCCGCCAAGTTCAGGCAAGTCAGTGAAGGGAATTTCATCTAGCTTGGCAGTGACGCCATCCACCAGGCCTCGCAAAACGAGTAGGCGATCACCGCGCCACAGGTTGATTACCCCCTGCACGTCGACGGCGTAGCGAAAATGGTTGGATGGATCGTCATCAAAGCCTTTTGCGTAACCAAGCCAAGCTGCTGCATACAGCCCTGGCCCGATTACGGTGTCGACATATCGGTCCACATTTTGGCGATTGTCAAAGCTCAATTGCAACTGGGTGTACACGCCTTGAGTACCGTCTTGGAGAGACACTAGAGAGTTCGGATCGAAGAAGTCGAAGGTATCGTCGTCATCGTCGAGGTCGTCGTCATCTTCGCGAAAGCGTTGAACCCGCAGCTCGCTGGATACCTTGAGTTTGACTGCGCGGGTAAGCCTGTAACTCGACCATGCCTTGATGTAACTGAGGTCCTGTTTGAATCTGGTTTGAACAGCTGTACTTCTGTCCGATGCATTGATGGGAGCTATAATGGATTCGCGTTTGACTTCGTCAGCATTGCCAATCCCGTAAAAGGGCTCGCGACTGCCCCGTTCAAAGCCACCTCGCAATCCCAGAGAAATTCGCCCAAAACGCTGTCCGGAATCAACAGCGAAGCTGTAGAACTGATCGAAGCGTCCACCAAAGCTAGCGCGTAGCGTGATGGACTCGTGTTCGCCAAAGATATCGGAATGCAGTAAGCGAACCCCAGCGTTGAGGCCAAAGCCGGTATCGACAAAAGCGACAGGAACGATCCCAAAGGTCCCGGAGGCATTAAAGAACACATCGTGAAATCGCTCTGGCAGTCGATAACGCCCCCAAACGTAAGACATGCCCTGCAGCGGCACAAAGGCGAGACGCAGGAGCTGGTTGGGGACATAGAAAACAACTCTGGGAACCCAAAGCAGTTTGCTGCCCAGCCCCGTGCGCTCCTCAATGTCAATTCCTGAGCTGGCCTCAGGAGCGGGCGCCTCGGCGACATCACTGGCTGAGAGAAGTTCTAGAGCTGGCAATGACTGCGAGCTATCAGCTGAGCTGCCCGCAACGATTTGCGTATCTGTAGCGGACTTGCCGGCGTCGGGGCTGGCGACATCGGACTCGCCGATATCGGGGCTCGAGGGCACACTCTGGGCGAACACGGGTATCGACCACGAGACAACAAACAGAGTAGTGAGCAGTAACCCCCTTGATTTGGCGCGGTAGCAATTCATCGATCGGTGCAACCCTACTTCACTGTGGACTCCAGTGGTACGGCGGCGACGCCTTTCAGCGACGAAACCAGAATTCGCACCACCTACTCATTATCAATTGTCCGGTACTCCTTCTTCGTACTGCGGCACTCCCTCGGCCAGGACCTCCCACTTCGCCTTTGAACCGACGTATATGTGTCTGCCAATTTCAACACCTGGATCACCGTTGACACACCCAAGAGTGACGCCGTGAATAACTCCCTCGAATATCCCACAAAGTGTTGAGCCGCAGCTGCTACAAAACTGGAGGCCAAAGCCATGTTTGCCAATGTAGGATGTAAGCAAATCAGCACCGCTGAGCCAACGAAACTCATTCGCGTCAACCAAAGCGTAAGCCGATGCCTGCCCGCTGAAGGCCTTGCGGCAGCGGGAACAATGGCAGGAGCGAGCGTCCCGTAGTCGCCCTTCCACTTCGTATCGAATCTGTCCACATAAGCACTCTCCACGGATCGCCATTTATCACCTGCCTTTGGCTTCTAGTTTCACGTACCTGCCACTCGTTTGGTAGGCTGAGCGATGTCTAACTCTGATCCAGCCGCATAAAGGTGAGCTCGCCAAGAGAGTCTGAAAATCCCCACTTTTGATACAGGGGTTTCATCTCTGGAGCGCAATAGAGTTCAAAATGACGGACTTCTGTGAGACAGCTGTGATGCACAATGGCATCCATCAACACTCGCCCCAATCCTGTTCCACGATGAACCGCAGTAACCACTACGTCGAAGATCAGCGCTTTGAACACGCGATCGCTGAGAACTCTCGCAAAGGCAATGAGCTGCTGTTGGTCATTCTCGATTGCGACGACCAATGAGTGTTGGAGCATGCGCTCAACTTGATCTCGACTTCGGTCCGGGGTCCACCAGAGTTCTTTGAACAACCCCGTCAAGGTGTCAATCTGATGCTTTGTTAGTGAATCGATATGGCGGATGCTCATACTCGATGAAGTTATCATGGGCTTGACTGTCCGGGTATCAGTTACCGATCGCTGCCAAGTCGCCACGGATCTCCCTTCCTGTTTTCATGTAGATTACCCAATGAGGACGAATGCTGTGTTTTCTGGAGATATCATTTATGTTGTTTCCATTTCTGTCGCCTGCGAAAGTTGATGAGGAACGCGAGTGCCACCAGTAGGATCCACTCGGTGTTCGGGGTTTCCCCTGGAGTGCCTGT
>JAESTW010000114.1 GCA_016763395.1 Kofleriaceae bacterium | reverse complement strand
CGATGCTGAGCGAGTCATGGGAGCGTTTTTCGGCGATGATTTCGCCGCCAAAGTACGCGACAGACAATGGCGACGCATTCCCGAATGCACCGGAATTTGGTCGAAGACCATATAGCGAGCCTGGGCGCGCTAGTTTCGCGAATACCCGTGGGCCGAGGCTTTGGCGGCAGCGGTTCGTACCCGTGCGTCCGAATCTTCGGCGAGTGTGGTGAGCTCGGACAGGTTTGCTGCTCGATTGCCGTCGATTCTGGCCATTGCGCGTAGGGTTTCTAGGCGCACGTCGGCTGATCGGTTGGACAGGCCGGCTTGCAGAGGTGCAAAGGCTTCGGTGATTTGCAGATTGCCCAATGCCTTGGCGCTGGCACTGTGAACACTGGCGTCCGAATCTCGCAGGGCTTGTAGAAGAACTCCTGTGAGATTCGCGCCATCTTTTCGGTGGCCGATGGCGTAGAGTGCTCGTTGTCGGACGGTGGAGGAGGAGTCGGTTGCGGCGAGCTTTAGTCCGGCAAGCGCAAGTGTGGACTCAGTAGAGAGTCGCAAGCTATCTGCCAAATCGGCACGAAGCTCAGCACTCTCTTCGCTCTGCAATAAGTCGAGGACTGCTTGGGCGTACTGGCCTTTGGTCTTGGGCAATGCCGCAATTAGAGCGTGTTTCACTTCGGACTTGTCGTCGCCGTTTCGCAAACGTGTGAGGAGCAGCGGAGCCGCGTCGGCGCGAAGAAGCTGGGGATCGCTAAAGCGCAAGCTTCGGTCTCTAGCAATACTGGGTTGCATGGAGGAGATGCGATCGGCGAGTTCGGTTTCTGAGAGCTCTTCGGACAAATGGAGTAGAGGCTGCTTCGTGTTGCTCTCGTCTGCCGTCTCGGTGACAACAGTGGGCGTACCGGGGCCGGACAAAGACTCAAGAGCTTCGCTCGGGCTTGTGTCTTCGGCGGTATCGGCGCACGAAGCTAGCGCGGCAGCAAGGACCAGTGACGGAAGGATTCGCTTGAAATGGCTCATTAGTTGCTCTCCGCGAGGTGCATGGCGGATTCCCACCAGTTGGATAGGGGCGTGCGTTCGACGTTCGTACCGCAGTGAACCTCTCCGAGAAGTTCGTGATAGCTGAACCAATCGTCCAGGTAGTGAGTCAGCGTGCCACTAGGAAAGAGTGAGTCGAAGTGTGCGATAAAAGGGTCAACGGATTGATCAAAGACATCGCGGAAAAATGGGTCAGGCAAAAAGAGATGAGTCTGATTGTCTTGTCCGTCGGCAACAATCAAGTTGACTGTTCCGGGCATAAGCGCCGCCATTCCGCAGCCGACGTTCTCAAAGAAGGCTGGAACACGAATTACATCGGACTCGGTGATGCCAGTTTCTGCCATGAAGGTGGCGAGCATCGGAGTTAGGTAGTCGTCTTGGATGTCCATGTTCTCATTGCGGAAAGCGATGTCATTTTGCATATCGCCGGACGTGTCAAAGCCATGTGAGCTGTAAAGTGGCAACTGAATGTTCGAGGCCAAGGAGTCGAGGAAGGTAAATCCCGCCGTCACATCGGCGATTAAGAACTTGTAACCTAGTGTAGAACTTGGGTCGGCAATCCAGCTGCTCACTTCGTCGATATGTCCGACACACAGCCATGAAGTGTTCACGGTGAAAGGCGCTTGTACTTTCTGCGAGGCAATGAACGCTCCCAATTCGCCATTGGGGCCCTGATTGCCCACATCGCCGTAGTACACGCGTCCGAAGGGATACTCGATGCCACCGACATTCACTGGTGGACTAACTTCTAGGTTGCCAAAGGAGTCGTAGGAGTTGGCCGCTCCATCCACATCGGGCCCCCAAGTACTTGAATAGAAGCCGGGACCGCGAAAGATACTGCTGCTGAGAACATCGAGACCGCGATTTCGAATCGAGTCAATAACGGTGGTGATGCGTTGTCCTTGGCTGCCGGTGGAATGCGCAAATTCGTGTTCGTCTTGCATCCAAGGGTCGGAGTTGACACTGCTAGATGCAACTTCGGTCATTTCATTCGCAGAAAGCACCGAGCGATATCCAGCAACCATATCGACGTTGTTTGCGCTTCCGTTTGGCGTGTTGACGACATAGAGATGTTCTGATGGTTGCAAATGATGGTTGAGAATCATCGGCGAGGACCACATGTCGAAACTTTGAGAGTCGACTTCGCTGCTGCCATCGATCAAGCGAGCTTGCATGAGCCCGTGAACTAAGTAGTAGCCGAACTCGATTCGCAAGGTCGTGCCGTCCGCAGCGACAGTCGTCGTGGTGATCGTGGCTGCATCAAAGTTGTCGCCCAAAATAACTTGGTCTGAATCATTCCAGACACGAATCGAACCAACATCGCCAGTGAGGGTAAACTCGATGCTATGTCCGGGAAAGAAGGGCAAGTCGAGTGTTGAGAAATCGTTGTCCGCGGTAAAGGGCGCCTGAAACCAATCGGGACCGTCCGCCGAGTCATCATCATCGGCGTTGACGAGGCCGTAGATGGGTTCGAAGGTCAGTTCGGCAGTGGTGGTGGTGCCAGCGTCGATATTTATCACTGTTCCGGCGTCGATGTCCGTCACCATTCCCGCGTCGATATCTGTCACCGTTCCCGCGTCGGGGTTGGAAGTCTCGGCGTCTGGAGAGTCTTGGGCAGCGTCCGCCACAATCGATCCCGAGTCGATGGAAGCCCCGCCGGAATCTACATCGATATCTCCACCACCGCCGGTAGCGCCGCAATTGGAAAGGAGGAGAAGGAGGACGGGGAGGACGGGGAGGGGAACGCTTGAAAATTGGTGGGCAAGCTTCATGTGGCGCGAGGGTAGAGGGTATTGCCCTCGTTGAAAAGTACAAACCTCACAGAGGCCAATTATGCCGCTGTGTAATTTCAGCTTCTTGCAGGAGTTGTGTGCCTGAATCACTCGTGCTTAACTCCGCCCTTTCCAGCAGCGTGAGACTCATGGTAGGCAGCGCTCTCCTCGAACGAACAAGACTTTAGGAAATCCGATGGCAAACAGACTCTACGTTGGCAATTTGAGCTACACAACCACAGCAGATGACCTGCGCGAAGCATTCGGCGGCGGCGGTCGAGAGGTCACCGATGTTTTCGTCGTGACTGATCGCGAAACCGGAAGACCACGGGGGTTTGCTTTCGTCGAAATGGGAAACTCGGCTGATGCGACTAACGCTGTGTCCGAAATGAACGGAGCTACTATCGATGGCCGGCAGCTCAAGGTCAACGAGGCAGCCGAGCGAGTTGAGCGCGACAACAAGCGCGGCGGTGATCGCGACAACAACGGGGGCGGTGACAGGCCAAGCCGCGGTTACGATCGCGGTGGCGAACGCGATGGTGACAGGCCAAGTCGCGGCTACGATCGCGGTGGCGAGCGTGGTGCTGACCGGCCAAGCCGCGGTTACGATCGCGGTGGTGGAAACCAGCGACCAACTCGTGGCTACGGAAGCGATCGCTCCGACTCGGACAAAGGTTCAT
>JAESTW010000113.1 GCA_016763395.1 Kofleriaceae bacterium | reverse complement strand
CTCATCGGATGAAGAGCTACCAACTACGACTGCCAACAATCCCAAGAGCATCGCGACAAAGACACCACCGAATATCCACATTGGGGACGTTTTGGAACGGGAATCTATCGCAGGTACTTCCGTCGTAATGGCGCGGGGCGGTGCGGTAGCCACAACCGGCGATTGTCCTTGAGCATACGCTTGTGGTGGCATCGGCTGTCCCATAGCAGGACTGGCAATAGCAGAGCTAGATACAGCAGGACTGGCAATAGCAGAGCTAGAGACCACCGGACTGGCAGCAGCACCACCTACGATTCCTGCCCGAGAATTTAACCCCGCCACGCGATTTAAGTACTCTCGAGCATTGGGAAATCGTGCTGCCGGATCTTTGGCGAGCCCAATCTGAATCAACTCCTCCAACTCCTCTAGGAAGACTTCGCCTGGCACCCTGTCCGCAAGCCGAGGGGGCGGACTCTGCAAATGCATCTTCATTATTTCGCGCTTGTCTTCGTGCAAGAAGGGCGGCGCAGAGGTCAGCATCTCAAAAAGCATTACGGTGGCTGAGTACAGGTCGGAACGGCTATCCACGTTATCGCTAGACACCCACTCTGGAGCTATATAGTGAGGCGTGCCCAACACCAAGCCGACGGACGTCAGTCTGTCATGCCCTTCTGCTGCTTGTCCGATCAGTTTAGCGATTCCAAAGCCAATGAGCTTGACCCGTTCGACTCCCTGCTGGTCTCGGACAATCAGCACGTTCTCGGGTTTGATGTCTCGATGAATGATGCCCGCATCGCCACATGCAACTAGAGCTTCGAGTACACGTGAGAAAAGTACCAAGGCGCGGTTCATCGGAAGCCGCTCCTCCCGATCCAAAATCTCGGCCAGCGATTCGCCCGGGACGTACTCCATCACCTGAAAAGGAACGCCTGATTCCAAGGTCCCAAATTCCAAAATTTGCAAGCACTGCGAACTTTGCAGTCGGGAGCACACTAGGTGTTCTCGCTGGAATCTCTCGTGCAGAGAGCCACGTTCCAAGACCTCATCGTGTAGGATTTTGATCGCGAACGGCGCTCCAGTTGTGACAGAAGCCGCAGAATATACCGTTGCCATAGCCCCAACACTGAGCGATCCCGTAATTTGATATCGGCCGGCCACAACTTGGCCAGCCCGGTCGATAGCGCTCCTCTGCATAGTCAATTTGTACCGCACCCCTAGGAACGATCGCTAAGCCTTCTGGATCATTGAGTTCCATATCAATCATTTAATTCGATCACCATGTGAGAAAGGAGAGAAGTCGACACAAAAGCGTGTTGACAACGCAGGCCAAGATCTCCATAGTGGCGCCATCTGATACTAACCCTTACGTTAGAGTTAGGTTTGGGGCACAATAACAAACCATGACCAATTCCCTCGATAAAATTCCAAAGCGTTTACAAGTAGGTGAATTCGCCAAAACTGTCGGCAAAACGGTTCGAGCGTTACACCTCTATGAAGAACTCGGACTTCTCAAGCCGGTCGGTCGAAGCAAAGGAGGATTTCGCCTCTACGACGCACAGTCAGCCGAACGCGCCAAGTGGATCGTAAAGTTGCAAGGCATCGGCTTCACGCTGGCTCAGATTCAGGGCTTCGTCGCCGATCTCGAAGGCTCGCACACAGGCAGCTCCGCCACCGTAAAGGCACGGGACGTATTTGAAAACAAGCTTGTAGAACTGCGACAGCAAATTTCAAAGCTGCAGGGGTGTGAGTCTGACCTCGTCGATGCGCTGAATTATCTCGAGGGGTGTGCAAAATGCGAAAGCGACTTCACACCGGAAAACTGCCAACGCTGCGACCAAAACGGACACGAACCAGGGCGAGTTCCCGAATTGTTCTCAGGAATGACCGAGAACTGCGATGAAGGCGCGACCACAACTAACACCTATGTCCAGCCCACAGCTTTGGGGAGTGAAGGATGAGCCAAAAACGATTACTGCATCGCGATTCAGTCAAAGGCCATCGAGCAAGTCCGGGTAAAGCACCAGAAACGGTTGCCAACCCGGACACCGTTACACTGACAGCATCCGCGGTTTCAGAGATCCGGCGCCAAGGGAAACTCCAAGACTCCCCTCCCACCGCCATTCGCGTTGGTCTACGCGGCGGTGGCTGCTCGGGCTATACCTACACATTTGAGTGGGAACAGAAGCAAGCCAGAGAAAAAGACATCGTGATACGCGAAGACGACGTGGTTGTCTTTATCGATCACCGCAGCATGAAGCTGCTCAAAGGCACCATTTTGGACTATCACCGGACAATGATGAGTCAGGGATTCAAATTTCATAACCCCAACTCCAGTGGCAATTGTGGCTGCGGAGAATCGACCTCCTTTTAAGGGGACAGCTACCATGACAAGTACAGAACAAATCCAAGAACGACTAGAGCAAGAGTACGAAGCGGGATTCGTCACTGATGTGGAACAAGAGTTCGCACCACCGGGCCTCAGCGAAGACATCATTCGTTTCATTTCTGACAAAAAGAATGAGCCAGAGTGGCTACTCGACTACCGTCTCAAATCCTATCGGCAATGGCTCAAGATGGAGACACCGGAGTGGGCCAAGGTCAAATTCCCAGAGATTGATTACCAGGCAAGCAGCTACTACGCAGCGCCCAAAGAGGGTCCAAAGAGCCTCGATGAAGTCGATCCTGAGATTCTAGAGACATTCGAAAAACTCGGAATCCCACTGCACGAGAGAGCCGCGCTAGCCGGAGTTGCCGTCGATGCCGTCTTTGACAGCGTCAGTGTAGCCACCACCTTCAAGGGCAAGCTAGGGGAGATGGGTGTCATCTTTTGTTCCTTCTCTGAAGCGGTTGTTGAGCATCCTGAACTCATTAAGAAGTACTTGGGCTCGGTCGTTCCCAGCACAGATAACTTCTTTGCGGCACTAAATGCTGCCGTATTCACCGATGGCTCCTTTGTCTACATTCCCAAAGGCGTTCGCTGTCCGATGGAGCTGTCCACCTATTTCCGCATCAATGCGGCAAACACCGGACAGTTCGAGCGCACTCTCATCATCGCCGACGAAGGTAGCCACGTAAGTTACCTAGAGGGCTGTACGGCTCCCATGCGTGACGAGAACCAGTTGCACGCAGCCGTAGTAGAACTGGTCGCGCACAAGGATGCGGAGATTAAATACTCCACCGTACAAAACTGGTACCCCGGCAACAAAGACGGGCTTGGGGGTATTTTCAACTTCGTCACCAAGCGCGGAATTTGCGAAGGTGCCAACTCAAAGATCAGTTGGACGCAAGTCGAGACGGGCTCCGCTATCACGTGGAAGTACCCGAGCTGCATCCTCAAAGGGGACAATTCGGTAGGCGAGTTTTTCTCCGTCGCTATTTCCAACAACTACCAGCAGGCGGACACGGGCACCAAGATGATCCACTTGGGTAAAAACACCCGTTCTACCATCATCTCCAAAGGCATCACCGCCGGACACGGGCAGCAGACCTACCGCGGACAAGTTCGCATCGGTAAGAACGCCTCTGGCTCTCGCAACTATACGCAATGCGACTCGCTACTTTTGGGAGATAGCTGCGGCGCTCATACCATCCCGTATATAGAGGTCAAAAACCGCAGCTCGACTGTCGAGCACGAGGCCACCACATCCAAAATCGGCGAAGACCAGCTCTTCTATTGCCGCCAACGTGGCCTCAGTGAAGAGGACGCCGTCAATCTCATCGTCAATGGATTTTGCAAACAAGTCCTCAAACAACTCCCAATGGAGTTCGCCGTAGAAGCTCAAAAGCTCCTCGAAGTAAGCCTCGAAGGAGCAGTAGGTTAATCATTATGCTCAGTATTAGAAATCTTCACGCAAGTGCCGACGGCAAAAGTATCCTCAAAGGTATTAACCTGGAAATCGCCGCTGGTGAAATCCACGCCATCATGGGGCCCAACGGCTCTGGCAAAAGTACTCTTTCCCATGTCCTGGCCGGACGCGATGGCTATGAGATTACCGAAGGCGAAGTGATCTTTGATGGCGAGAGCCTCCTGGAAAAGAAGCCCGAAGCCCGCGCCCAAGCTGGTGTTTTTCTGGCCTTTCAATATCCGGTCGAGTTGCCAGGAGTAAACAACGTGTACTTCCTCAAGGCGGCACTCAACGCCATTCGAAAGTCTCGTGGCGAAGATCCGCTGGACGCGATGGACTTCATGAAACTTGCTCGTGAAAAGGCAAAGCTCGTTGAGATGGATGGTGACTTGCTCAAGCGCTCGGTCAACACGGGATTCTCTGGCGGCGAAAAGAAGCGCAACGAGATCTTCCAAATGGCAGTTCTTGAACCCAAGCTGTGCATCTTAGACGAGACCGACTCGGGACTCGATATCGATGCCTTGGCCACTGTCTCTAAGGGTGTCAACGCGCTTCGCGATCCAGGTCGCTCGATGCTCATCATCACTCATTACCAGCGCCTGCTCGACTACATCGTTCCCGATGTTGTGCATGTTCTTGTCGACGGAAAAATCGCAAAAACTGGGACCAAAGAGCTTGCCAAAGAGCTTGAGGCCAATGGCTACGCTGAGTTCCAGGGGAAAAGTGCATCATGAGTTCTGCTTTTGAAGGCGGACTTTCACTATCGGGGTTGAAGCCTATTGCGTCCGAGCCAAGCTGGCTTTGGGACATGCGCAGCGAGGCGGCAAAACGCGTTAGCGAAGGTGGACTACCCAGCACAAAGACCGAAGCGTGGCGCTACACAAACCTGCGTACGCTGCTTTCTACGGCATTTAAAGCGAGCACCAGCCAAGCGGACAAGAGCGGCCTCCAACGCTGTCGCGAGTGGGCTGACGCGCTTTTGGGCGACGATGATTGCTCTCGTATCTACCTCGTCAACGGCATCCCGCTTACCGACGAAAGCGGACAAGTAATCGGTGCACCTTCGGACATCGAAGTACGAACTTTGTCCGGGCATCTTGCTAGTGATGGCGAGGCACTCAAGCCATTTTTGTCCAAGCACGAACACTTTGGAGCACTCAACGAAGCGCTCTTTGTCGACGGGCTGACAATTACTGCTCCCGCGGGCAAGCGGCCAGAGAAAAGCTTACACCTGGTACACATCAGTGACCCGGGCGAGTCCGAGATTTCGGTCTATGCCAAGACAATCGTGGTCGCCAAAGCCAACGCCGAGTTGACTCTAGTTGAGAGTTACTTGTCCAAACCCGGCGCTGCTGAACTTTGTACCGCTGTTACCGAAGTATATTTGAGTTCCGGTGCCAAGCTCGACCATCTTCGCATCGTAGAAGGCAACGATACCAGTAACCACTTGGGCACACTCGCTGTCCGGCAAGATCGAGATTCAAGTTATGTCTCGCGCTCTGTCGTCATG
>JAESTW010000112.1 GCA_016763395.1 Kofleriaceae bacterium | reverse complement strand
TAGTGTCTTGGTAGGCTCACCACGACTGCTGAGTTCCTTGTTTGGAGCGTAGATACAGCTGCGTGTTAATGGATCGCACTGTACTCGCCACTCGTTCCCTTTAGAATCGAGCCAGCACTCCACTGGCCTTTCGCTACTCATACTTGGAATTTCTTCGGTATCTCCTCGCGCCGGACAAAGCCAGACGGTTGCCACCGTTAAGAGGAAGATCGATAAACGCGCTGCATGCATCTCGGTCTCACTTTGCAAAGAGTAGACCATGCTGTGTTGCCAACTAGTATCGAGAATCACGTCTATTGACTGTGGTTAATTGGCAACACTGTGCCGCGCTGGCAACAGATTTCAATCTTCTCGAAGTGTGGCGCGGAGTTGGGATCCGCCTTGCGATACCAAAATCTGTACTGGACGTTGACGTCCATCATCGGAGATCCACAGGGTCAGGTCGATGCGAGATTTCGAGTGAGAAGAATGTACATAGGTCCGGCCCTTCACGCGCAAGGTCGCATCGCCCAAACTGTGATCGACAACGGGTCGCGCGAACTCAATCGAGTATTTTTGCGAGCCGTATCGGACACGCATTGTACCTTGGCGCTCGGCCCTCGTCACCCAAGAACGCAAACGGCCCAACGCACTGTGTATGTGGTCTATACTGCCTGATGCGGGCTGTGGAGGGGTTACTAAGTGGTGGCGTATCGAATGCACTCTTGCCGCAAATCCCACACTGCGGAATTTGCTTTCGACCTGAAGATTCTCTTTTTTAGTGCTAACTCGCAGCTCGGCGACTCCGACTGGGATACCTCGCCAACTCACATCCCAGTGCATCGATTCTCCAGGATAGAACAGTGTATCGAATTCGGAGATAGAGCTCGGCGATTGTTCGGAAATCAGTTCTGGTAGTGGATGTCTCGGAACTGGTGGGTCTAGGCAGGCGGACGTCATAACGATCATCACCACCAGGATGTTAGGATTCATAAAGAACCGGGAGTACAAATTTGGTACCAACTACTACCGAAGCGAAGAGCGAACAACTAGCCGCCTACGGACAGCTGCCCAGATGCGGGGGAAACCTGTCCACAGCCTTGCCGGTACGTTGTGATTGTATCGAAGCCGTGTTTCTTGGCGAAGGCAACAAGGCCTTCTAAGGCGAAACACAATCGGTCATATCCGTGGCGCTACCTGAACTCTCATCCAACATTCGATCCGTGGTCTGGCCGTTGGCCAGTATCTGCTGAATCGGCCAAGTTGCTCCGAATTGTTCCAAGGCCAGTTTTCAGCCTCTCATTTTCACGTTTGAGAAGAGCTATCAGGCGCAGAGATTCATTGGGCTTCCACTGGGTCGGTCACTTGTTCTTTGGTTGAGGTGGATTGAGGCGAGTTGAGGTTCACAATGCACTTTCTCGTGGAAAATCAGATGCGTACCTTAGCCATCGGCTGGACTGGGCCCTACTTAGGAAATATCTGCGCATGGAACAGATCCCATTGCCCTGAGCGAGAACTGTAACTTGTTCTTTCCATCTAGCCCCTGCCTGGTGCGAAATGACTCAAACTTTGTGTTTCACCATTATTTAGGAATACCGACTCATATGAAGACTACTTTACTCGCAACTCTCCTTCTTCCATGCGCGCTTGCGTTCACGGGCTGCTCCTCCGATACAAACGGTGGATCGCCCAACGATGGTGGCGGAGGAGGAACAATCGATGGCAGCGTTGGTGGTGGAACAGATGGTGGTGGCGGGCTTAGTGGCGAATCGTTTACGGTAACCTGGGGACCAATCGATGTGCCCGCTGGCACAGAAGATACCCAGTGCTACATCGCCCGGCTTGGAAATGACGTTGATATCCATGTCGGCGAAATCACCAATATCTTGGGCAACTCATCCCATCACTTCATTGTCTACCGAATTGCAGACGGCACTCCCTCAACAGAGCCTTATGCCTGTCAACCATTTGCCGGAACACTGAATCCCACAGAGGGCGCACCGCTGATGGTCACCCAAAGGGCCGAGGAGACACTGACCTTGCCTACCGGTGTTGCTTTCTCTCTAAAGGCCGGACAACTCATCCGCATGGAAATGCACTACCTGAACGCCACTGGCGATACTCAGAGTGTTACTGCGACCTCTACATTCAAGACAATCTCGGACGATCAGTTTGAGCATGAAGCAGACTTCCTCTTTATCGGTAACCCAGACATCAATCTAGGAGCAGGAGCGTCCTCCGTTGTTACCGACTACCTGCCCATGCCTTCGGAGCTCATGGGAGCAAAAATCTTTGGCATCACCGGACACACACACCAGTGGGGCACCAATGTCACCGTTGGCCTGAAGGATGGCGAGAATGGCACACCAGTCATGCTCTACGATGTACCGAACTTCAACTGGGATGAGCCGGACACAATTATGCTCGATCCGGCACCGGTTCTTGGAGCCAACTCAGGCTTTAGCTTCACCTGTGATTTCGACAACCAAAGCGGTAATCAAGTTGGCTTCGGCGAGGGCGTAGAAGACGAAATGTGCTTCTTCTGGGCGTACTACTACCCCAGTAAAGGTGCCCGAGTTTGTATACACAGCGAGCAAGGCGCTCAATTTGGACTCACAGACCTCTGTTGTCCGGGACATGCGTTGTGCGACACTATTCTCGGTCAGCTGTAGAAGCTCTTAGTCCACAAGCATAAAGTCCACCAGGAATCGAGTACCGCCACCTTGGCGAGTACTCACCTGGATCTTCGCTTCATGCTGCCGAGCGATCTCTGCAGCTACAGCCAGTCCCAGCCCAAGTGCCCCGTCTAGCTGATGGGTATCAAATGGCGCGAATATTCGCATGCGATTCTCGGGCGGCACTCCACGACCACTGTCATCGATTGTGACGATTGCCCGCTTGCCCCGAAGACTGCAACACACCAATATCACGTTGTCAGCAGGATCGCCCTCAATGGCTTCCTGAGCATTGGTTAGCAAATTGGTGAAGAGCTGGCGCAACCTGGCTCGGACACCGCTAACCATAACTGGCTCTAGTTGCCTGTGCAGTACGGCGACCTTGCCGATTGCTGCCTCCTGCTCGTGCAAAACCTCATTTAACAGTTCGGACAGATCAAGTTTAGACACATCGGAGGCATCAGGATCGTGATCGAACATATGCAATGCCTCAACGATCGAGGTGATGCGATTCACCGAAATTCCGGTTTCTGTGGCCATCACCCCCAGTTCTTCGTCGATAAAGTCAATTCCGTGTTTTGTCCGCAACGCATTCATCTGCGCTGGATCCGCGGCAATGCCCTGGTGAAATTGGGTGATGTCCTCGGCCCACTCTTCAAACATCGTCACATTCGATCGAATCACGGCGAGCGGGTTATTGATGAAGTGAGAAGCACCAGAGATCATCGCACGCATCGTCTCTGCTTGACGCTTTTGCATCGTGGCAATGGTGTCCTTCAGCATTGCGGTTTTCACGCAAAACGCAGCGGTACTCGCGATCGTTCCAATGACCTCCAAGTCCGACTCCTCAAAACTGCATTTGCCAATTCGCGAGTCCATGTGCAAGATCCCGACAAGCTGATCGTCATGCATCATCGGCACGCACATCGCTGAGCGAACGTTTTGCATGACGATACTCTTGGATGCTGAAAAGCGTTGGTCTGACCCCAAATCATTGCATACCACCGCCGAACGGTGTTTTACGACATAGCTGAGAATGCTATTGGAGACATGAAATTCCCCGCCTCCTTCGCCTTTTTCAAGCGCGACCTTGGGTTCTAACTTGCCGTCTGGCGATACCAAGAGAATCGCTGCTCTATCGGCTGACATCAGATCAATGACGGCGTTAATGATACGATTTAGAATCTCATCGAGGTTGTCGGCACCGAGAATACTATGGATAAGTTCGTAGGCCGCAAGTAGTCGATCGTAGTCTCGTTGCAGGGCACCCGAAACCTCTACATCACGGTGTTCAAAAAGAGTGGCCTCCGCGCTCGTCTCGAGTTCCCAGGTTGGCTCCACCGCCGAGATCTCTTTGGATACACGCATCTGTACCGAGTGCAGACCAGATCTCGGAGTTTTAACTCGCATGCGCCGCTCGGTAATCGGTTCTTTGTCGACAGCCAAGTTGAAACAAATATCGGCTCCACCGAGCGTGATTACATCTCCGTCGCGAAGATAATAACGCTTCACTTTCTCCGAACCAATGAAACTGCCGTTGGTCGTGTTGAGATCTTCAAACATGAAACCACCACCCGGCTGAGCGCTGATCACGGCGTGATGGCTGGAGACAGCATTCTCACTGAGCTGGATATGATTGTCCAAGGAGCGTCCCAGGGTGGTGCGCGCACCCAACCTATGGCACTTGATTTTTCCGCTCGTCGTTTCGGTTACTGTGGCCACTACATTGCGATCGGACACTTCTCCCCCAAGCTTAACCTAAATGTGACAATTGCCCGACTGCACTTCTCGTACTGGCCAATCATTGATTAAGGTATACGAGCATATTTTCAATAATTCGAAGTATCCCCGAGCTTTAGGATAGAAATTCTCTCCCACTGCGTTATTTTCTCAGTCATGCAAGGGAACGTGAAAATTTGTCTCATCTTGGCGCTCTTTACAGCCTGCTCTAGTGACGCGCCCCGCCCAGAGACCGTTTTGGACAGGCAAGAGTGCAATCCTCTCGGAGGCAACTCGTGCATGACACCTTGGCCAAGCAACCTCTACGCGAGTGCCGATTCGACAAGTGCTTCTGGTATGCGCCTGGATATCCCCGAAGGCACGCTGCCAACGAGCCTAGACAACATTGCTATCGATCCCGCCCCACTCAACCGCATGGACGGTTTTTCTGCTGCGGCACCAATCATTGTCGCCTTCGAGGTCGGAGTTGATGATTCCAATCTCGTTCCCAATACTCGCTTCGCAGACAGTGTGGGAGAAAGTAGCCCGACAGTACTTATTGACATGAGCACTGGCGATCGAGTCGTACACTTTGCAGAGTTAGATGTCCGGGACCCAGATCGTTTTGACAAACAAGCCCTGTACATACGTCCAGCCTCGCGCCTCAAGCCCAAGACTCGCTATGCGGTCGCGATCCGAAAATCACTGAAGGCACTCGATGGTAGCGACTTGCCCATCTCACTGGGCTTTGCTGCAATCCTAAGTGGTGAGAAAACCTCGCACGAGCGATTGGAAGCCAGACGCGATGACTACCAGGAAGTACTAGATGTGTTGAGTGCCTCCGGTATTGCTGCCACTGACTTGGTTGTCGCCTGGGATTTCACGACTGCGTCCGACGAGTTCATTCGACAAGATCTCACCGCAGCCGTTGACCGGACACTAGCAGCTAGCGGTGTCGACGGCGCAAACTTGAGCTTCACAATCTCTGAAGACCTTGCCAAAGAAGACTATCGCCGAGTGGAGGGAACCTTCTCTGTGCCGCTATTGCTAACCCGTGAAGGAGCGTTCATTGGCGGTATCAAAGCGATACGCGACTCTGATGGGCTTCCCAAAACAGAGGGAATGCATGAAGTTGAGTTCACGGCAGTGATTCCAGATTGTGCTCTAACTAGCAAAGTGCCGGTACCTGTGATTGTCTACGGACACGGACTCTTGGGCCAAAGCAATCAAGCCGCAAGTGGTTCACAAGTTGCGCTAAGCCGAGAAATGTGTGCGGTGGTTATCGGTACAATCATGCGCGGCATGAGCACAAAGGACATCGCCAACGTTCTCTTGGTTCTCAACAACTACAACCTTGCCGACCAAATCTTTGATCCCATGCTTCAGGGAATCACCAACCACATCGCCCTCGTCCAGGCTATCCGTGGCCCCATGGCGGCTGGGCTTTTTATCGACTCTGAGAATAACTCGCTCGTTGATCCTGACAAGATCTACTACTACGGACTTTCCCAAGGCGGAATCTTTGGCGCGACCATCGTTGCCTACGATCCACACATCTCACGAGCCGTTCTCGGCGTCGGGGCTGCCAACTACTCGATGATGCTCGAGCGTTCCCTCGACTGGCCGATCTACCGGACAGTCATGATCGGCGCCTACGACCACCCACTGCATGTCTCTCTATTGCTCAACCTCATGCAAATGCGCTGGGATCACACCGAGCCAAGCAACGTCATTGCCGATCTTCCCGGCACCGCAATCCCGGGCAAAGGCGATAAGCAGATACTGATGCAAATCGGTTTCGCCGACAGCGAAGTTCCCAATGTCACTTCGGAGTACCAAGCTCGGAC
>JAESTW010000111.1 GCA_016763395.1 Kofleriaceae bacterium | reverse complement strand
ATACGGGCTACTCAACCCCGAGGGCAAGGCGCAGAACTTCAGTTACCGGGAAGCCAATCCCTTGCACAGGTTGTACTATCATACGATTGTGCCACCGCCCGATGTTCCGGCGGCGATGAAGAAGCTCAACTCTTGGCTGACTTCAGATAAATTCCTAGACCTGGCTCCAATTGCCAAGGCCGCCCAGTTGCACTATCGTCTGATGACGATTTTCCCTTGGCTCGATCACAGTGGTCGTCTCAGTCGAATCGTAGCGATGCTCATTTTGGAGCAAGCGGGTTACCCACTCGCCGTTCTGCATTCTATCGATAGACAGAGTTATTATGAGTCATTGCGATCGAGCGATAGCGTGGCGCTGAATCAACTCTATCTAGAGGCTGTGGAAGTAACAGCAAAGTCGTCACTGGAAGTATACGCTGAAGTGATGTCTTTGGCTGGCAAGTAGCGCTAGTAATCCGCACCCGCCAAAAGCGCTTTGGCTGGAGCGCCGTTTTCTTTGAGTTCTAGAGAATGGCGCTTTTGCCGGTTGAGTCCGGGCGGTGATACGTGCACACTCACGCCAATGACCAAAGAGAAGGGTGCTCGTTCTAGGCGTTTTGAAGGGGGCCTGGCCCCCGATGCAGTTGAGGTGAACTCGTCGGTTCACTTTGACTATCGATTGCTACCCTACGATGTGGCCGGTTCCATAGCGCATTCGGGCATGCTAGCCAAACAAGGGATTATCCCTAGTGAAGATGCTGGGACCATAAAAGAAGGACTTCTCGCAGTCGAAAAAGAGCTTTCGTCCGGGAAACTCGATTGGGACCCGAAGCTCGAAGACGTGCACATGAACGTCGAGGCGCATCTAAGCCAGCGAATTGGTGATGCCGGACGGCGCTTGCACACGGGACGCAGCCGCAATGACCAAGTTGCTACCGATATGCGTCTTTACGCCCGCGACCACGCACTGCAGTTGTCCGAGCTCATCGATCAACTTCGCTTGGCGCTCGTCGATCTTGCGGCGGAGCATGTTGACGACTTTCTCCCAGGATACACCCATTTGCAGCGCGCTCAGCCTATCCGGCTCGGACACCATCTCTTGGCATACAACGAGATGCTTCGGCGCGACAAAGGCCGGTTGCTCGACGCACGTAAGCGGGCCGGTGAATGCCCGCTTGGCTCAGGAGCACTCGCCGCCACAACCTTCCCACTCGATCGCGAGATGGTCGCCGCAGAGCTCGGATTTGACGGAGTTACACACAATAGCTTGGATGCCGTGGGAGACCGAGACTTTGTCGTAGAGCTTATCGCTGCTATCGCGCTTTGCCAGGTTCACCTCTCGCGGCTGGGCGAAGAGCTTGTGCTTTGGCTCTCGCAGGAGTTTCAGTTTGCCACACTCGGACAAAGCTATTGTTCAGGCTCCTCAATTATGCCGCAAAAGGTGAATCCAGATTTGGCCGAGCTGATTCGAGGAAAGGCCGGACGAGTTATCGGCGATTGGGTGACCGTCATGACTGTTCTCAAGGGCTTGCCAATGGCCTACAACAAGGATTTGCAAGAGTCGCAGGAGCCGCTCTTTGACGCCGTAGAGACCCTAAATGGTGGGCTACGAGTCGCAATCGGTATGATTCAAAACTTAGAATTCAACACGGAAAATACACGCAATGCTGTCGACAAAGGGTACTTGGTTGCAACCGAGGTCGCGGACTACCTTGTCTCTAAAGGCTTGCCTTTTCGCCAAGGACATGACGCGGCTGGAGCTCTTGTGGCCTTCGCCATAAAACGTGGTGTTGAACTCGGACAACTCAGCCTAGAAGACTTCCAAAGCGAGAATGCCCTCTTTGAGAAGGACATTTTTGAGTGGCTCGACGTTGCTCGTGTCGTGGATAGGCGGGACATTGTCGGAGGTCCGGCGAAAAATCGAATCCTCGATGAAATTGAACGAGCTCGGACAGAACTCAGTTACCTCGCAAGCTTATAGGACAGGATACGCAGCATGAACCACTTCGAGTACAAAGACGATGAACTCTATTGCGAAGGAGTTTCGCTGGCCAAGATAGCCGAAGAATGCGGGACACCTGCCTATGTCTATAGCCACGCGACCTTCACCAGGCACTTCCAAGTGTTTGATGAGGCATTGGCATCGGTACCGCACCTCATTTGCTTCTCAGTCAAGGCCAACTCGAACATCGCAATTCTAAACCTTCTTGGCTCGCTGGGATGTGGCGCGGATATCGTGTCCGGCGGGGAACTCGTTAGGGCCTTGCGTGCTGGAATTGCTGCGGACAAAATTGTCTTTTCTGGCGTGGGCAAGACTGCCGAAGAAATGCGCTCGGCTCTCGAAGCTGGCATTCTCAGCTTTAACGTCGAGTCCGTGGCTGAGCTGGAATTGCTCAACACCGTCGCTGGCGAAGTTGGGAAAATGGCACCCGTCTCTCTTCGCATCAACCCTGATGTCGACGCCAAAACCCATCCCTACATCTCCACGGGCTTGCAAAAAAACAAGTTCGGGATCCCCTGGACGAGGGCCGAGGAGAGTTATCAGCGGGCCGCTGAAATGGCTCATATCGAGGTCAAAGGGGTGGATTGTCACATTGGTTCACAGCTTGTGGATACCAAACCCTTCGTTGCAGCTTCGGAGAAACTCGCAATTTTGGTCGATTCGCTTTTTGAGCAAGGCATCCCAATCACACACCTGGACGTTGGTGGTGGCCTGGGCATACGCTACAGTGAACCAGGAGAAGACGAGCCTCCGTCGCCAGCGAGTTATGGCGAAGCTCTACTCGGTCCTCTAACTTGTTTGCGAAAACACAACATAAAGCTTTTGTGCGAACCGGGACGAGTCATCGCCGGCAATGCTGGTGTTCTTCTTACGAAGGTTCTCTACTGCAAAGAGAGCGAAGTCAAAAAGTTTGCGATAACCGACGCCGCGTTCAACGACCTGATGCGTCCCTCGCTTTACGACGCCTATCATCCGATTCGCCCTGTTGCCAAGCACGCCGATCGAGAGATGATTGTTAGTGACGTAGTCGGCCCCATTTGCGAGAGCGGGGACTTTTTTGCCAGAGACCGCGATCTAGTGGAGGTTCGAGCGGGGGAACTCTTGTCCATAGGATCGGCTGGCGCCTACGGCTTTTCCATGTCGAGCAACTACAATTCCCGGCCCCGGGCATGCGAAATATTGGTCAAAGGCTCGGACTATCACGTAATTCGCAAGCGGGAGACTGTCGAGCAAATGCTGGAAAACGAATCCATTCCCGAATTGTAGGCCAAGCTGAGCGCAAGCGAAGCTCGGGTGGCCCTACGATTGCCGTCCAGCCTTGCGGATTTTGCAGGTCGGATGCGGATTCCGCACAACAGAAACGGCGACCTCAAGTAATAACAGTAGCCTGTGATTGGCATGATTCGTGCTTTTAGCT
>JAESTW010000110.1 GCA_016763395.1 Kofleriaceae bacterium | reverse complement strand
GGACAAGGCGCTCAAAGGGAGCGTAGTCGCCACCTCGAGCCGCTACAATTGCTTCTTCTACTCGGTGATTCCGCGGAATGTATACCGGGTTGACCTTTTGCATTGCTGCGGCGGCATCGCTTGGCGTGATACTTTGTGCAGCGAGCCTTTGTCGCCAATCTGTCAAGAAAACACTGGCCGCCTGGGCTTCGCGGAACTCGCGGACAAATTTGTCCTCGTCTAGTCCGAGCGCTACTTCGGTCAAACCACGAAAAAACAATGTAAAATCAACTCGCTGCTCTGCCATCAGAATGAAGGTACTTCTGATAAACGCCCTGTTGTCGTCGAGTTCTTCGTCCGGCGCGTTCTCTATTCCGAATTTGGCTGCGAAACCCTCTAAGAAACAATCGTTGAAGCGCTCGTTATAACGCTCTAGTACATCCTCTATGTGGGTTACTGCCTGCTTTTCGCCCTCGGACAAGAGTGACAGGAGAGTCTCTCCCAGGCGAGTGAGATTCCACTGGCCAATCGCGGGCTGGTTGTCCCAGGCATAGCGACCTTGTCTATCAATCGAGCTAAAGACGCATTTCGGGTGGAACTCGTCCATGAAGGCGCACGGACCGTAGTCGATGGTTTCTCCCACCACTTGCATATTGTCCGTGTTCATCACCCCGTGGATAAAACCGAGTTGCATCCACTTGGCAATCAACTTCGCCTGAGCCTGCGCCATACTCTCAAAGAGGGCCAGATAGGGAGACTCTGAGGCGGCAGCCGAAGGAAAATGTCTCTCGATAACATAGTCGGCCAATTCCCGGACGGACTTGAGGTCTCGGCGGGCGTGAAAGAACTGAAAGGTTCCAACTCGGACATGACTCTGCGCGACCCGAGTGAGTACAGCTCCCGGCAGCGGAGTTTGACGGGCGATATCTTCCCCCGTAGTGACCACAGCAAGAGCCCGAGTCGTGGGCACTCCCAGTGCAAACATGGCCTCACCGACGATGTACTCGCGGATCACGGAGCCCAAACTAGCTTTGCCATCGCCACCTCTTGAAAAGGGTGTCCGGCCAGAGCCCTTGAGCTGAACGTCTCTCCGTACACCGGCAGTATCGACGATTTCGCCCAAGAGTATTGCCCGACCATCGCCGAGCTGCGGGTTGAAGCCGCCAAATTGGTGTCCGGCGTACGCCATCGCAATGGGTGAGCTCGACTCGGGTAGAGTATTTCCAGCCAACATAGCCACGCCCTCGTCGGACGAAAGCCAGTCGGCATCCAAACCAAGTTCTTTGCAGAGACCGAGATTTAGGCGAACTAGGCTCGGATTCGGAACTTGGGCTGGAGCTACTTCAGCAGAGAATCCCTCGGATAGTTTGGCGTAGGTGTTTTCAAATGTTGGTGCAGTTGGTGTAGTTGGCATGGCTAGCTCCTGTCCTCAATTGTGCCACAACGAGCTTGCCAGTGCACCCTCACCCGTTTGAGAAACTCTTCTTGTCCGGCTTCGCTCAACAGGTCCGACTCGTCCGCCACGGGGATTTTAGGGAAGTGTTTCATCAGCGCATCGGCCCAAAGTCCAGCGCCGACGGCCAGCGGCGTTGCGCCACGTTCAAATGTAGAATAGTGCGGCGTATCCCGAATGCCGCAACTAGGAGAGCGAGCCTTGAGAATGGCCCCATCAATGCCATCTCGCTTTAACTGCGCAATCTCGTCCTGCATGAAGCTCACCACTGAATCTGTTAGGTCCTGCCCCACTCCCACAACTTGCACCCGATTTACGCCTCCATCTCGGACAATTTGTATGGGCGGACGAGGAACGGGCATGCCTGCTCCAACCTCCGGACAGGCCGGCCGAATCACCGCTCGCTGTGGCAGTTCCTCAGAAATCCATGCAACACCCTTTTCTGCACCGTCGTAACGGACAGGGTGGCCGAGCAGGCAAGAGGACACAACGATGATAGGAAGTTCACTCATATGACAAAAAGTACAGCAACCCCAGAGACGGCCAAGAACGTTCCCACGACGCCACCTGTGCCGACTCGCTCTTTATAGAAAAACACGGAGATCGGAATGAGCAAAATCGGGGTGATGGACATGATGCTAGCAGCAACTCCAGTATTGGCATGCTGTACGGCGTACAAGGACAAGCCAACGCCGAGAACAGGACCAAAGAAGGCACCAATCGCGGTCATTCGCAGTGCTTTGGCATCCCGAAAAGCGAGAGTGAGTTGTGTCCAGTGGCGAGTCACTGCGAAAATCACCAACCACCCGACAAAGGAGGCCAATACCCGAATCTGCGTCGCTGCAAAGGCGTCGTATTGGTCCATGCCGTACTTCGATAAAACCAGTCCACCTGCCTGTCCGAGCGCGCCGCCGAAGGCCAAGAGGATGCCCAGCTTCCGCTTCTCTTGATGCTTCGCTCCGATGCTGGCCTTTCGATCGAGAACCGCCCAGAGCACGCCGCCAATGGTTAAGAGCATGCCACCAGAGGCATAAACGCCCAATCCCTCACCCAAAATGAGGTATCCGATGAGTGCCGTCATGAGCGGCGCTGTTGCCATAATTAAACTCGAGAGCCTCGGCCCCAGCAAAACAAAGGCTCGAAAGAGACACATGTCACCAAAAACAAAGCCAATAAGGCCGGAGATCGACAGCCAAAACCAAAGCTCTGAAGATGCATCAGTGGGCAACGCCACACCGCGGATCACAAGCCCCACAATACAAAGCATGGGAAAGGCGATGGCCAATCGAATTAGGTTCACAGAAAATGAGCCAATTCGAGCCCCAGCGTGGGCAAAAAACAAGGATGTCATGACCCAACAGCAGGCAGTGCCTAACGCAGCGATCTCGCCTGTAGATGTGCCAATCATCTCGTTCTATCTAGGGCGAAGCTACCAAGAACACAATCCTTATCCCCACAAAGCGTCAAGATTCGTTACATTTGGGACAAGTGCTACGCGACTCCATTTTTCCAATTGTTTTGTCTGCCGTGATATTCGGAGCTTGCGACAGTGATCCCCTTGAAGTCCCCTGCCCTGATGTAGAGGTCGGGGAACTTGTCGTCACCGAAGTCCGCGGCAATCAAACTGGAAACGATACCTATGGGGAGTGGATCGAGCTGCACAATGCAAGCGGGCGAACTCTCGATTTGACCGGGCTCTCGCTCACAATCACCAAACTCGATGGTTCTTCGGACGCTGCGCTATTGGTTCGGACACCGATTTCCCTTGCTCCCGGAGCCTACCTGGTGTTGGGACGTCTAGACGGCACTCCTCTGCCTGCTCACCTCGACTACAGCTACAGCGCCGATGTTAGCCGCGGTCTCTTTGATAGCGGCGCCATTCGAGTCTCCAGCTGTGGCAAAGAAATCGACCTCGCGGTGTACAGAAACTTACCCACCAAGGGAAGCTTGATTCTCAACGGAGCGCTCGCTCCCAGCGCAGATGATAACTCTACCGACATCAACTGGTGCGTTGACGATAGAGTCGATCTGGATACGCCAATCTCTGGTTTCAAAGGCAGCCCAAAAGCCGCCAACCCCTCCTGCGATGGCGCGACCTGCACCCAGGACGATGAGTGCGCAAGCGGAGCCTGTAACCTCAACACCGATCCTGGCGTTTGTGGCAGTACCTAGATGGTTGTCCTAGGTGGTTGTCCTAGATGATTTTACTGAATAATTTTCCTAGATGAATTCTACCCTCTTCCTACTTTTACTCTCTGTATCTACTGCTAGCTAAGCTCATCAATGCCTCTACCTCTCCATAACAAGATTCTCCTCGGACTAATCGCAGCACTCTGTTTCTCGGCTTGTGGCCCTTCGTCACGAACCCGGAGATACAATCGTGCTCAGGTACAAGAGTCTCTAGAGCGCCTAGAATCTCCCGGACTGGTTATCGGTGAATTCAATCTCGCGCCCAAAGGGGTTGTTGACGGCGATACGCTCAAAGTGAAGGGGCTCGATCAAAGCCTGCGCCTGCTGGCGATAGATACCGAAGAGACATACAAAGTAAAAGCGGACAGACGCGCATCGGACGCCGACTTCGACGCCTACTTGAACAACAAGAAGGGCTCACGCGGACGTCCGGCAAAGGCTGCTACGCCACTGGGAGAGGACGCGAAGAAGTTTGCCAAGAAGTTCTTCTCCGGTGTTTCTCGAGTTCGCTTGGAACGCGACCATCCCAAAGAAATCCGAGGTCGATACTCTCGTTATCTGGCATATGCCTTTGCGCTTAAGAATGGAAGTTGGGTCAACTACAACATCGAAGCAGTCCGGGCAGGAATGACGCCTTACTTTACGAAATACGGATTCAGTCGCCGTTTTCACAAAGAGTTTATCGAAGCCGAGAACGAGGCCAGAGAGGCACAAATCGGAATATGGAAACCTGGATGCGAGTGTTACCCCGACTACCCAATTCGCAAGAAGTGGTGGGATGGACGCGCCAACTTCATCTTGGAGTTCGAGCGCAAAGCCAGCACTCGAGATGACTACATCGTTCTAACCAACTGGGATGCGCTTCGGCGAATAGAGGAAAAGCTCGGACAAGAAGTCACAATCTTGGCCACGGTAGGGGACGTTAAGTATGGCGACAACGGTCCGAGCCGGGCAATGCTCAGCCGAAGGCTCTTCAGTGATTTTCCAGCCATTTTCTTCGACAAAGACGTGTTTTCTTCCTCGGGAATCGCCAACTACAAGAGTGAGTTCGTCGCCATTACCGGCGTGGTCAACAAATACAAGAACAAGTACAACAACAAGCAGGTCTTGCAACTGCTCGTGAATTTGCCTTCTCAGGTCTCGGGGAAGTTGGCGCCAGATTTCATAACGCCAGCTCAACCTGCCCCTGATAGCACCAATACTGAAACCTCTGCCGACGTAGATGCATCGGCAATGCTAGCGCCCCAATAAGAACAGTCCCTATCCCTACACTTATCCTTAACCTCGAACGTCCAGGTAGTCATTATGAAGTCAAAATACCTACTCCTTGCCAGTGCCATTCTCTTAGCTCCCGCCTGCGGTGGCGAAGACGGGCCCATTGATGGCGATACCGTTTGCAGTGCAAATTTGCTTACCGGAGATTTGGTCATCACTGAGGTCATGGCCAACCCAGAAGGCGAAGATGAGGGCAATGAGTATTTCGAGATTTACAATGCGACCAGTGCGGCGATTGACCTAGCTGGACTCGTCCTGGAGAAGTCGGCAGTCGATGGCAGTAAAGTCAAAGAGCACGTGATGTCGACAACCATTATCGAGGCCGGACAATACCTCGCCTTGGGAGGCGTGCTGCCCGAATTTCGCGCACCATACATCGCTTACGGATATGCCGATGCCTTGGGAGCTATGACCAACAGTGGCGGACAGCTGGCTCTTCGCTGCAAAGAGACAGAGGTTGACCGGCTCATCTATGGCGAAGCAGCGAGTGGTCGCTCACAAGGGCTGGATGGCAACATCTCACCGGACCACCTAGCCAACGACGACATCTCCAATTTTTGCGACGCTACCACCGAGTTTGCCACCGATGCTTTTGGCTCTCCTGGCGTTGCCAACGAGCCGTGTACCATCATCGATCAAACCACCTGTTTGGACAACGGAAGTTCGCGTGATGTGGTTAACCCTGGAGTTGGTGAGCTTGTCATCTCCGAGTTTATGGCGAATCCGGACGCTGTCCCCGATGCAGTGGGCGAGTGGTTTGAGATTGTCGCAACGGCAAGTTTTGACCTCAACGGCATCGTCGCAGGCAAGGTCGCAGACGATCCCAAATTGAACATTGTCGATGAGAATTGCATCACAGTGTCCGCCGGCGACCGTTTCTTGTTCGCTCGTTCAGAAGATCCCCTAGTAAACGGCGGCCTGCCAACCCCGGACTACACCTTTAGCTTTAGCATGACCAACAGTGGCGCCAGTGCCACTCTCTTTGTCGGTACGAGTGACACAGTCATTGATCAAATCGCTTGGACAGGTTCTGGTACAGGCAAATCTACCGCTCTGGACTCGCTGCTCGAAGACGCTATTTCAAATGATGATGAGTCCAATTGGTGTGACGGACAAACTCCCTACGGCGATGGCGACCTCGGAACTCCGGGCACTGCGAACTTGCCTTGCGATACCAGCGGCATGTGTATGGACGTTGGTGGCTTGAGGCCGACGGTAGCTCCGGTTATAGGCGATGTAACCATCACTGAGTTTATGGCGAACCCGGCGGCAGTACCCGACAGTGATGGTGAGTGGTTTGAGGTTCACTTCGCTCAGGCAGTCGATCTCAACGGATTGCAACTTGGCAAAATATTCGATCCTCTTACAGTGGTCACCACTCTGGATGAAGTGAATTGTATTTCTGTTCCCGCGGACACATACGTCCTATTCGCTCGTAATCCGACCCCGGACTTAAACGCAATGCCACCCGAATCCAACGGCGGTCTACCCACCACAAACATCTTCCTCTACAGCGCAGCATTGACCAACTCCAATAGCTCCATCTTCATCGCTATTGATGACGCAGTTCTAGACTCCGTTAGTTACACCAGTACTGGCACGGCCGGCGACTCCACTCAAATCAATGGAATGGACACCTGCTTCAGTACAATCCCGTACGGAGATGGCGACAACGGCTCTCCTGGCCTTGTCAACGAGGGTTGTCCCTAAGAACTCTGTGTCATTGGCTATGCGTGTACATTCACTTCGTGGCTGCGGTATTCTCGCCGCTTGCCTCTTTGCGTTGCCCAGTTGTCAGCTCGGCAGCGAACGCTGTGGTCCGAGTTCTGGCGTGGTTGCGCGTGTCTTGGACGGGGATACCATCGAGCTTGAGACTGGAGAGCGTGTCCGGTACTTGCTTATCGATACCCCCGAGGTGTCAGGTGGTGTCGAGTGCTTTGGTCTCGAAGCCAAGGATCTCAACACGGACTTGGTCTTGGGAAAAACCGTTTCACTGCGCTACGAAGCCGAATGCACGGACAAATTCGACAGGCTTTTGGCCTTCGTATCTCTAGACGGCCGAGAAATTAACTCTCTCTTGCTCGAACGTGGTTACGCCTGCGTGCTCTTCATTCCGCCCAACGGGAGTGAAAGACTCGACGAATTCAATCAACTGGAAAGTGCTGCGAAAGCACAAGACAAAGGCCTTTGGGGCAACTGCGAGACTAATCCATGCTGAAATTAAGTAGTTTTCAGAAATCTGTACTTATCGCTGTACTGTGCGGAGGCCCGGCTATCGGCGCGTTCCATGGCACTGCCGATGCTAACCAATACGAAGTCTTTGTTGATGTCGACAGCGAAGAAGACTTGTACGACTTGCAGGTGGCGCAAACCATTGACGCGGCAACCTTTGAGGTCTTGGTTGAACTCATGCAGCGTGGTGTTAACCTCAATACTGCCAGCAGAAAAACTCTCTATGCCCTGCCCAACCTGAGCTACGCTGAAGTTGACTCGATTCTCTCCTACCGCGACGAGGTCGGACAGATTTCAGACCCCGCACTTCTGGTCGCCCAAGGAATCCTGAGCGACGAAAAACTCAGCGCAATCGCCGCCTTCTTGGTTCTTGGGTCTGGTAACGAAAGCGATCTGCCTATCACCGGCAAGGTAAAGCTCCAGACTCGTTACTCCACCAAGGACAGTGGTGCTCCCGCTTCTGCCCTGCGCCTTCGTGCTCAAGGCCCAAACAACCTATCGATGGGCCTGGTCGCCTTTAACACCCGTCTACAAATTGGTGACGTTCGATACGACCCTTCTCGCCAAGCGTTGAGCGCAGACGCTCCGACCGACACATTGCATGTGCCAAAGCTCTTCGTAAAATGGGAGACAGAGAAGTTCTCGGCCATTGCAGGCACCTATCGCATTGGTTTCGGCCAGAGACTGACTTTCGACAATACCAATCAGACAGACCCGGACGGTTTTTACGGCGACAGCGAAGTCTTTCGCGGCGTTGACCTCACTCGAGACTGCAAAGAATCGACCGGTGAACTTAGCACCGCACCTTGTCCGGCATCAGAGGGCTACACCTACGTCACGCCAGACTACAAATCTCGAGATGGCCTGCTCGGAGTTGCGGCCTCAGCTCGCGATATTTCGATAGGCAAAGGCAAGCTCGAAGCACACGCCTTCCTCTCGTATCAGCCGCGCTCTATCTACCAGTATGAGCTCTACAATCCATCAATCTGCGACGATCCAAGGAGTGATGACCCTAGCTGTAGCGCGCCTGATATCTTCCGTACACTGGCGAATCCGCTGGAGCCAACCTCTGAGTTCTCCTTTCAGACTCTGTCCAACGTCTATGCAGAAAAAATCGTAGGCGGCAACGTCAACTATGCCTTTGACCGAAGAGCCCACGTCGGCGTCACTGGCTACGGTTCCCAAGTCGACTGGCTGGTAAACGGCATCGATCTCGATTTCCAGGAGTGGTCTTCCCTGCCCTATAACGGTAGTTTTGGTGCTGTCGGAGTTGATGTGGCGAACGGCTTTGGCCATACCGACGTCTTGGCCGAATTCACCCGCAGTTTCGATGGTATGCCCGGAGGCGGTGGCCTCGGTGGTATTGTCCGGGCCGTCACAGGTCTTGCCAACGGCGAACTCATCTCTTCGTTGCGTTACTACGATAAAAACTTTGCCAACCCTCACGCCCGGCCGATTGCAGCCTCGGACGAATTCGAAGGGTTGCGCGCCAGAGATGAACTTGGTGGCAGAATTCAATATACTGGCAAATTCGACAAACGATTTCGTGTCCGAACCAAATTCGACTTTTGGTATTCGCCCGAAGAAGACGTGAAGAAGCTACTTCTCTTTGCCCGAGGCGATATGGAAGTAAACGACAACATCGCCGTCGGATTTTGGTCTCAGTATCAAGACAAAGACCTTTCACGCAGCGGCAGAGATCAGTGTTACATTGGCGACGACCTCGACGAAATTGGCCCCAACGGACCGCTAGGCTGTGCCGGACAAAAGATTCAATTCACAGGAAAATTCCGTTTCACTCTCAATAAAAAGGCCTGGTTCGACCTCCAGTATCAGCACGAGTTTCAAGATGACGACAACGCTCGTTTCGACGAAAAATACCGCCAAGACTTCAGCCTGGTAGCAATCGCCACTCTCAAACCTGCCAAAAGAATCCGCATCCGAGCTCGGACACGGTATCTCTTTGAGGACATTACGGACAACACCTATCTTGAGCAGAGCAGTTGGAGCTACGTTGAACTCACCTACAGGCTACGGCACAAAGACCAATTCCGATTGCGCTATGACCTAGTAAAACACCTAGACGACCGGGCAGCGACTCAGACTCGACGTCCGAATCCGGAGAACTGGCTGCGAGTGGAATACGAAGCGCACTTTTAGGCCAGGCAACGAGTACAGTCCCAAAGCGCGGCGTTGTGCGTTTTGGAACAATCCGCCACTTATTGGTGTTAACCGTACAACTCGGCAAAACCGATTCCATGAAATACATTCTTAGCATCGCAATTTTTGCACTCGCGAGTTGTAAATCATCGGCTCCAATAAGCGAGTTGTAAATCATCGGCTCCAACAAAAGCGTCACAGGGTGACAAAGTTGCTGT
>JAESTW010000109.1 GCA_016763395.1 Kofleriaceae bacterium | reverse complement strand
GCTCGACAGTCACGAGTCTTTTTCGTCAAAAGAAGGTTAGAGTGATGGCGTTTTCTTGCCTTAGCCGCAGCAAGCTAGTCAACTGACCAAATGGACAAGCAAGAGCTCGTGACTCAACTCGTTGGACAACTGCGCGATCAAGTTCGCGGTGCCGGGCGCTCGGCCGTAGAATGCGCGGCAGAAGCGAAAAATGGCGCCAGTGCCAAGGACAAAACGACCGATTCTAGAGTCGCAATCGAGTATGCAAGCATGGCGCGAGCACAGAAGCAGCGGGCAGAACGAGTCTTTACCGAGCTGCGGGCAGTCGAGGGCTTTTCGCCGCCAGCGCTCAACCAGAGATCTCGCGTGGATGTGGGCGCAGTGGTGGAGATCGAAGACGAGGAAAGCGGAGAAGGGCGGACCTTTTTCCTGGCGCCGGCGGGGGCTGGAATGACTTTATTGGGGCCCGGCGGAGATGGCCATCTCTCTGTGGTTACACCGAGTTCTCCGATTGGCAGGGCGGTACGGGGCCGCCTGGTGGGTGATATTATCGATGTCACGGTAAAAGGCGACGTCCGCGAATGGCAAATCGTCTATATTGAGTAGCGTTGTGGGCTCGAGGATCTGATGTCGACTACCGATACTCAAATTAGAACCTTTTGGGCAGGACTGCGTTAGAACTAATATCCCACAACCCAAAGGAGCTGTTAGCCACATCGAAATAGAAGAGCCAATGAAATAGCGTGCAAGTGAAGCGCGATCTTGTAAGTACCTAATTGTAGGTATCTGCGAGGGAAGGACTTCATAATAGTTGCAAAAAGCACCTGACAAGCCGGGCTGTGACGATACACTTTTTTGGTGGAACCACAGCGCTAAGGTGAGCACGCCTTCGAAGAGTTCGATTAAGCAGTACAGACGATATTCCCATGTCATCGAGCAATATAGATTTCGACGCCTTGTTGGTGGATTGGCTCTACGGAGAGCTTGATTCGGCCGACGTTGAGCGATTCGAGTCGCACTTGAAGTCGCATCCAGAGGATGCTGCTGAGGCTCAGGCGATGCTCAGAGTCAGGTCGTGCGCAAAGGGCTTCGCCGAAGCAGAGCCACCCGACACCCTCACAACAATTCTGATGCACGAAGCCGCGTGCCAGGCGAAAGCCTCGAACAAAGGTGCTGGCTTGTGGTCCGCATTTTCAAACTTCTTTCAACCCATCTTTATGCATCCGGCCGCCAGCGCTATGGCCAGTTTTGTCTTGGTCGTCGGCGTCGCAGGTGCGCTCTATATGCGTCAGGGCTCGGACATGATTGCCGAGCCTATTGCGAGTTCTTCTGCTACTGCGCCAGAGTCCGTGACCATTACTCGGCAGGATTCACCGTTGCCTGGCGCGCCATCACCGCTTCTAGAAGAGGCGCTTGTGGAAGAGGAGGCTGAAGCCACGGATGAGAAAGACAGCGACTTTGGATTCGCCGCGAAAGAAGAAGCGGCACCTGTCGAGCTTCAAGATAACCTGGTTGGTCTTCTGGACGAAAAGGGTGAGAGCAGGCTAGCCAAAGCGCGGTTGGTAGTAGCAAAAAATGATTCACCGAAGTCGAGCGACCTTTCAAGCGTCAAAGATTCTCGGCGTCCGAAGGGCAAGACTGGCAAGTTCGGGAAGAAGCTCGCCTTTGACGGGGCATCGAGCACCAATGCAGTGAGCGGTTCTAACCGTGGGTATCGTGATGACAAATTGGGCGGTGCTATATCCGATTTGGATGCGTCCGACTCGAACATGCCAGGTGTTCGCAAAGCGGACAAAAAGAAACAGCGCGAAGGTAAAATCGTAGCGGAGCAGCAGTCCTGGGAAGAGGGCAAAGCCTCGAGCTTCCGAGTTGCTGTGAAGAGCAAACGCTGTCAGGATGCCGGACGAATCGCCAACGATATTCGAGACCGAAATTCGGACTACTACAAGTCGAGCATTCAAGGCAGCAAAGAAGAAAGTGACTGCAAGTTCTATATCGTCAAGGAAACCAAGCGCCGTGCGAAAGTAGCGAGAAAAGCAGCTACGTCAAAGAAGCGATCTGCACGCAAACAAGGCAACTCGGTTCCCACGAAAGCAGTCGCTGCACCTGAAGCAGATATGGCTGCACCGGATTCGGCGAAGGGGCTGTAGCCGAATCGTTGAAGGAGTCGGCGCTAGTCTTTGCTCGAAACTTAGTCTTTGCTCGGAACGAAGTCCGGCGGCATTTGCCCGGTACCTTCGCCATAGAGAAACTCTTCACACTGCTCTTTAAGAAGAGTGTGGGCTTTTTCACTGCTTAGATCGAGACGGTATTCGTTGACCAACATCTTGGAGTGCTCAATCCACGCAGCCCAAGCATCTTGGGAAATTTCTTGATAAATGCGTTCACCCAGCTCATCTCGGAAAGGCCGATAGATCATCGCTGGCAGCTGAGTTTTCAGCTTGGCACATACTACAGTTCTATCGTTGTTTTCTTCCGACACCTGGGTTGTCTAACAGTCTAGCCGAAGGCGGGCAAGGCAAAGACAACGCTCGAACTGGATAAAATATCTAGGACTAACCTAGGCTCATTTCTAGCGTATAGTTTGCATCAGATGAGTCATCGCTATTGGAAGCTAGGTATTTCACTGGTTTGTTGTGTTTCTGCGTTCTCCGCATGTGGAGACGACGAGGGCACAGGAGGGCAGAGTATTGAGGATTTTTATCCTGAGCTACCGCCGGAAAGTGGCGATGGCCAACTCGCGTTTGCCGGGCCGATAACCACTAGCAATACTCAAGAGCTGATACCCGGACCCGCAAGTTCTGGTGTGATTGGCGATTACTTTATGCGCAACGGCGAGGCTCGATTTGTCATCGGCGCGCCCACTCCCTTTGTCGGTATTGTAACTCCAGGTGGCAATCTAGTGGATGCTGCTGCCATCGCAGCTGATGGTAGTGATGAATCACCAGATCACTTTGGCGAAACCGCGATTTTGTACCAAATGGGTCGCCAGTGTCGACACAGCAGTATTGAGATCGTTCGAGACGGCTCTGCCGGCGGGCCAGCCGTGCTACGGGCACACGGCGTCACCGGGTTCAATCAGCATGTAAATCTTCGGGGTCAGGGTGTTTTACCTATACCCAATAGCTTGCTTCCCGAGTTGGATGACGGCGCTGAATGCGCCACCACATACATTTTGGAGCCCGGTTCAAAAACCTTAGAAACCTACCTGACCCTGTTTAATCCGACTGAAGAGCTCATTACCGGACCGATGGGAGCTCTCAGTGATACCGGAGGCGAGGTCTTCATCTTTTTACCTGGAACAGGCTTTTCACGCTTGGGAGATATCTCAGAGGCTATCAATGGTGGCGGTACTGAGTCGGCCTATATGGCATGGCAAGGACCAGAAGTTGCCTATGGGATTATTCCTAGACACGGAGACGCCAATACGCCCAACGGTTCGATTTCAATTTTGGGAGTTTCTGTCTACTTCTTTGGCGTCGCAGAGTTTCTCGACGCGTTGCAGGGCAGCAAGAACAAGTTCTTTCGCGCAGAAGGCGGACAGGGATTTACCTTTCAGATGGACGTATTTGTCGGACGTGACGCCGCCGATGTGGAGCGAGAGTTTCAACGTTTGTCTGGGGGAACAACGGTTGCGATCTCTGGGAACGTGTCGTACGTGGGCGGAGACCCGGCTGCCGGAGTTCGGGTTGGCATCTTTCGAGACAACAACAGCGATGGCGAAGTGGACTCTGAGGACTCGATTGTCAGCTACATAAACGGGCTGCCGGATGGTTCCTACTCAGGGGCGATTCCCGCAGGAAACTACCTCTTGCGGGCTGAAATCGCTGGTTTGGCTCGTTCTAGTGCGATCATGATATCAACCACGTCAGGAGCAGCGGAGGCGAACCTAAGCCTGGATAAACCCGTACAGATCGATTACCGAGTGGTTGATGACGGCGATTCGGACGCACTGATTCCCGCCCGGATCACGATTATTGGCGAGCATCCAATGCCGCCGGATCTGCGCACTTACGGCCAGTTTGACTTCTTCACAGGAATTGTCCGAAGTCAGATGTCGCAACGGGGAACCAGCACTGATGTCGGAGACGGAGCCGATGCCCCCATTCTACTTCCAGCCGGTGACTATCGCGCTTTGGTATCCCGAGGAACCGAGTGGTCCATCGCCGAAGTCCGATTGACCATTGCCAGTGGGGATACCCCACCGGAACAGGAATTTCGTCTGCGACGTCTAGTGGACACGTCCGGGTATATCTCGAGTGAGTATCATGTTCACTCCATAGGCTCGCCGGATTCACCCATTCCCAATGATCGTCGTGTTGCCACAGCCCTTGCGGACGGCATCGAATTTTACGCAACAACCGATCACGACTATATCAGCGAGCACCAGTCAATCATCGAGGCCCAAGGGCTCGACAGGTTGGTGCGTTCCATCGCAGGAGCCGAGATTTCTCCTCTAGTGTACGGACACTTCAACGCTTGGCCACTGCAGCGAGATCCGGACTCGCCAACTGGCGGTGCGGTGGATTGGCCGCTTGGCAATGGTGATTTCGTCATGAGCCCGTCCGAGATATTTTCGGCAGCTCGAGATTTGGGGGCAGAGCTTGTTCAGGTCAACCATCCGCGAAGAGGCCTGGCTCGCGGCAGTGAAATTACAGAGCACTTCGATCGCATGGCATTGGCCTTTGACTACGAGAACAAGACCTTTCAGGGAGTGGAATCAGCGATGCCGGTACCAGTGGAATGGCTTAGGCTTCCGCCGGAGTCCGGACAGCTTTTCAGTGATGAGTTTAACTCTCTAGAAGTCTGGAACGGCTTTGGTATGATGGATACCAACGGCGATGGAGTAAGGGAGATGGCCAATCTCGACATTGTCATGCGCGATTGGTTTAACTTTTTGTCCTTTGGCAAACAAGTCGCTCCTATTGCTAGCTCGGACACTCACACCGAAGTCATCGACGCGATGGGCATGCCTCGAACGATGGTTCGGGTGAGTGACGACAGTGCCAATGCGATATTGTCCGGCACCTCACTAACTCGCGAGATTCTGGATGTGCTGCAAGGGGCCGCTGGTAAGTTTGTCGATCTGATAATGACCGATGGGCCTCAGCTGGCGATTACTGTCGACGGTGACAACCGCCCATTGGGCAAGGTCGTTGATGGCAGCAGCGGGACTGTCGAAATAAAAATTGATGTGCAGTCCCCGGACTGGGCCGAGATAGACACCATTGAAATATTCTCGAATGCAACGCCCGAAGTCGGACAAGTGAGCAGCAGCGAGCTGTATCCGATTGCTTGCTTCACAACCAAAGCCAGCCTTGAGGACAATGATCCTTGCCAGATGGCCGGACTGGGCGGCGCCGCAACCCTCACGGTAAATAGTGTTGATCTCGGAGGAGGCTTTAGCCGATTTGAATCCAGCATCACTGTCTCGATTACACCTGACGATATTCCTGTTCGCACTGGAGCATCTGGCACCGACGCCTGGTTTGTGATTCGGGTTCGCGGAACTCGCTCGATTTATCCGCTCTTTGTCGGCAACCTTTTTGATGATGAGGATGTCTCAATTTTTGTCAATGGTGACGAAGATGAAGTCGAAAATGCGCTTCTGGGTCGAGGACGCCCGGCTACTGCTATCACGTCCGCCTTTTACGTCGATTTTGATGGTGCTGGATTCAAAGCGCAATTTGCGCCCTAAGGCGACGTCTAGTAGGGACGCCACAAAGACCAAGCGAAAGCGGCACAAAACCCCAGACACGGTAGGCAAGCTGGGGGACAATACGGCCGTGGCCCTTGCGGCTAACCAGGACAATCGATGAAGCACTCTCTTAGGGAAATCCTAGAAATGGCCGGGGGCTCCATGTGGGTCATCCTCGCTTTCTCCGTTATCGTTTTCGCGGTAGCACTTGACCGAGCGATAGCGCACTGGGGCTTTCTTAGGAATGCCAAGGCCTTGCACGAGACCGTAGCCCGATGTTTGCAAAAGGGCGCGCTCGACGAAGCACGCTCGGCATGTGAACGTTCCAAGTCGCCCCTCGCCGATGTCTTTCTTATTGGCTACGAGCGCAATGGCCGGACGAAGCAGGATAACGTTGTCAGTGCCGTACACCGCGAACGAGTCCGCATGTTGGCTCATCTCAAGTCCCGGAGATGGCTGCTTGGCACGATTGGCGCTACGGCTCCCTTTGTTGGCCTATTCGGAACGGTCGTTGGAATTATTGATGGCCTGGGCGCTATTTTCGAGTCGAAAAAGAATGACCTGGCAATTGTCGCAGGTCCCTTGTCCGAAG
>JAESTW010000108.1 GCA_016763395.1 Kofleriaceae bacterium | reverse complement strand
TTGTGTGTAGCCGTGGCTGCGTTGGGCACTGCATTTCTCATAAAAAAGAAACAAGTGCCAGCCAATGCAGCTCAAACACTTCAAATTATTACGGAACCTGAGGATGCGGCAATAGTCGTCAACGGCAGTGAAATCGAATCAGGAAGTACCTTCGCCATTGCTTTGCCTGACAAAGACGACCCAGCGACCGATGGCTCGCTCATCATCAAGGTGAGTAAAAGTGGCTTTGAAGACTGGACTCGGACACTGACAACGAGCAGTCTAAAGACACCAGCGACGATTTACGTCGATTTGAATCCCGAATAATACCCTGCTGTACCATGGCTCTATCTGTAAAACTTCCCAGTGGCGAAACCGCCAACGCTGTGCCCAATTCGGCGTTATTTGATACCGAGGAAAACCGGGTGGTTCAGTCAGCACTGAACCTTCTACAGGTACATTGTCCGAACGATGCGGACTTACTGCAAGGGAAAATCGGGCAACTTCAATTGCTCAATGCCAACGTAGCGAACTGCCAGTCGTTGCAGCTCAGCGAAACCTTGGGCGGACAAGAACGCAACCAAGCCAGCCTGGTCGCGCACCTCACCCAGTCGGACGGGTTGGCCGGCGATCTTGACTTGCCTATCAAGGCAACCTTGCAACGCACCTTCCTCTTGGCCAAAATCCAGCTCTTTCGCGCTTTTGTGACCGCGACCTCAGGTATCGCAAGCTCTGGCGTTGCAAGCTCGGACAGGGACAATTCGGATCGTGGCAGTTCGGGCAGTGACGAATCGGGCGGTGACGGATCGGGCGGTGACGAGGCAGCTAGCGCTGAGGAAATTGCAACCATTGCCACGGATTTACGAGAAGAGTTGGCGCAGAGCATCTACACACAGATGGCTGAAGACTTGCTCCTAGCCCTCTTGCGCAAACCGTGCGTCGAGGTTCATATCAAAGAGCGGGCAGCCCAGCTACTGATCCAAATTTGGGACAATGCCACCTTGGAGATTGATGACTTCTGCCCCTTCCTTGAGGCCGCTTGGCATGCGCGAAACCGAGTACACCCTGGCCTGGGATGTCTACTGGGGACAACAGAATATTTCCGACTGGTAGCCGAAGACTGTCCCGATCAGTTCCTCGACTTCTTCGCCAGAGATGGCGTGTCCGAAGCGGAGAACCAGGCCTTCACAGAATTCCTCTTTGGCCTAACCTGGGAAGAGCTGGAAACCCTGCGGGGTGAGTTAAAGGCCCAAAAAATCGACGTTTGTGATGAACAATGGGCTGCTGGCGTGCTCGGACGACCTATCGAACACGATTGCGACGACGCTGACAATATCGATCCCATAGCGCTCTATCGAAGCTACACGAGGCGGCAACTCGCGGCTGATTTCCGTATTCGCTCCGGTACTCCAGGGCCGAGGCGGACTGCCGAATCCTATCTCATGATCTACCTTTTAGATCGAGACGAGCTCGGTTAGGAACTATTCTCAGTAGCACTGTCAGCGTTTGCTCTTCGCAAAAAGTAGCGCCAGCTGAGAAGCAAACAGATCGTGGTCAGCACGCTTGTGAGGTACGAGAACCCACGAAAGAAGTCGAGCCAGGTCGCGCTGGGCTGACCGAATTCCTTGTATAGAACAGCCAGAATCGAACCGCCGTAGGCGACAGCATCGCTGATGTAGATCAGAAAAACCGCGGTTGCTGCAACGTGCAACGCCGCAATTGTCCGGTCAAACAAGACACAGCCGTAGGGGACATAGCCCATGTACAACCCCAGTCCGACTCCCGTCATCCAATGGGTGGGAGAGAGCAGGCCGAGGTCAAACAAAAGTGTGCACAGTCCAATCAGTACACTGCCTACTGCCATCAGCGCATAGGCCGCTGAGAGCCCTTTGCGATTGTCTCGAATCAGATAGAGCAGACTGAGCAATATCATTACGCTTATAGCGATTGGAACTTCGGTCTTGGTAAATATCGTAGCGCTACTGCCCATGCCCAGTTCTTTCCAAATCTCGGCAGAGTAGTTGTCACGAAAATCTCGATACGCGGTGAGGAAGAGGTACACCACAACGAGCAACGAGAGGCCCAGCCAATACTCGCGAAGAAAGGCACGACGCTGTCTCTTGCCCATGGGAACTCTCTTCGTCCTCTCAGCGACATCCAAGGCAGTGGGAGCCGGCAGCATACTCAGTCCAACGCTGGCGATAAGAAAGATCGGCAAAAACACCGCGCCCGTTAAGGCTGGCATCCAACTCTCCGAAACCCCGGACTCTAGAAAGCCTTTGCCAACGGATTTAACGAAGCCCGATGCGACGATATAGCTACAGCTGAGCCCTGCCCCGAGTATCTCTGAAGATCGGCGCCCTTCCAGAAAAGAAAACACCACGCCCCAGACCACGCCTAGAGGCAAGCCATTGAGAAACACGGCGAACACCTTGCCTCCCGGAGGCAGTACGGCGAATAGCAAGAGTGCGGCCTCTGCCCATGCAATGAGGAAAAATAGTGTCCAGAGTCTCCGGGACGCGGACAATTCTGAGTTGAACTTGATACCGATAAATTTGCTGGTGGCATAGCCCACAAGCTGCGAGAGAACCAAGGCGCTTTTTAGGTCAAAGACCCAAAACTCAATCTCACTATAGGTGCCGACAGAGAAGGGTTTGCGAAGCCCGTACATGCAAAAATAGGTGGTAAAAGAAAAGAGGACGGCGTATGCGATAAATACCGAATTGGGAGCAGCGGATAGCCAACGCGAAACTGCTCGTTCTTTGCGCACATTGGCCTCCGGGTGTTGCGGCATATCCACCTGAGAGTTTTCCTACGTTTAGAGCTGGGGATCAATCCTCTACCCGGCAAATGCCCGACAATTGCTCGGGTTCTCATCTTTGTCTGCCATCGATAGAGCGAGTACCTCGCCCGTGCGTTAGCGTATGTATAGATGGACAAGGATGGTCGAAATATGGAGTGGCTGGCAAAAGCGTTGAGACGAATTGTACCTATATTTGTGCTGCTGTCTTATTTCCAGCCGAGCGCCGCCAATGCTCAGTACTCGCAACGGGTATACGTCCGTGACATTCCGGACCGGGCGACCTTCGACAGCTACTCGAGAGTCCTGGGCAGTGATCGTTATAATAAGTTCATTATCGACATCCAAACCGACGACATCTACTTCATCGACGTTAACCTCTTTAAAATCCACGCAGACTTTGTCCTCGGAGTACTTCTCAAGCAACCTTGGACGGCAGAGAACATTCGAGCGTACAACAAGAACTACGAGCTAAAGAAACCACGTTTCATTCTCGGGTATATAACCGAGCACCTCAAGGTCAACAAAATCACCTTTTCGTTCTGGGAGGGTGACAAAATTGATGCCGCTGGTATCGCCCGAGTCTACAAAAAACTCAACAGCACTTTTTTCAAAAAGAACCTAATATTCCGTCCGGACTCTCCTTCACAAGAGCGCGTCGCGGTGGCTGTAGCAAAGAAGAACATTCGGACGATCACCAACCATACGCTCTACAAAAGCGCGCCGTACCAGGCGTTTAACAAAGGGGCTGCCGTGGGCCGCCTGCGGGTTGTCAAACGAGGCACTGCCTACGAAGAGCTAATTTTCGAGCGTGAGGACATTGTCCTACTGCAAGAGTCCTACCCGGATATCTCCCCGGTCGCCGGCATCATGTCCGCGATATTTTCCACGCCTCTATCTCACGTGAACCTGCGCGCCACCGGCTGGGGAATTCCGAACTCTGGATTCCGCAAGGCCAAAGCAAACTACTCGAAGCTCGACGGAAAAATCGTATTCTACAAAGTAGGCGATCGCAGCCACACCTTAAGGCTTGCAACCATGAGCGAGATTCGGGATTTTGAAAAGAACAAAAAGGCCAGGCGCACCGTCGAAATTCCTCAGGCCGATTTAACAACCGCGGCCATGCCTATGCTAACGCACCTCAAGGCGAGCCAGACAATTACCTATGGTAGCAAGACCGCCAATCTGGGTGAAATCGCGTCGCGAAATCTTCCTAAGGTCCGAGTCCCCAAGGGCTTTGGATTGCCGTTTTTCTACTACCAGAAACACATTGCCGAGAACGGACTGCAAGCGAAAATCGAAGCACTGCTTAGCGCCCCAAAATTCGCCATAGACATTCGCTGGAGAAAGGCTGAGCTTCAGAAGCTGCGCCAGGCAATCGCCGAGGCCCCTATCGATCCGGCGGTACTCGATGCCGTGTACAAACGAACGAGACTAAAGCTCGGCTCTGGTGGTGTCTTTGTCCGGTCCTCGACCAATGCCGAAGATCTGGAGGGATTTAACGGCGCTGGGCTCTACGACACCGTTCCCAATGTCCGGGGAAAGCATGCCATCGGAGAGGCTATCAAGGCCGTCTGGGCTTCCTTGTGGAACTTCCGTGCCGTTGAAGAGCGCAGTCTCTTCGGCATTCCCCAGCGAGCGGTCTATGCCGGCGTCCTGATTCAAACCGGAGTCAACGCAACGGCGGCAGGTGTGCTCATTACCACCAATTTATACAACCCGGAAGACACCAACAGCTTCACCATCAACGCCAAGAGTGGCCTGGGCATCCGCGTGGTTGAGGGCACTCGTGTTCCCGAGCAAATCGTCTTCGACACCGCAAACAAGGGAACCAAAATCATCAGTCGTTCGGACGACAAGTTCATGTTGGTCTTTGACGACAAGGGCGGCATTCAAGAAGTTGCCAACCCCCACAGGGGCGTAATTCTCACCGAAGAAAGGGCCGCGCGTTTGGCCGAATCCGTACAGAGTTTTGAACATCTATTTCCTGCAAGACACGCGCTGGACGTAGAATGGCTACTCGAAGGTGAACTCGTGTGGATCGTCCAAGCCCGTCCCTATGTTGGCAACTAGATATCCTGAACGAATCTACGACCTCGCGTTTGCCACAACAAGCCGTCGACTCATTGCCTGGCACAATCTCAGCGCAACTCCCGGAACTTCTTCAATCAAGTTCTCCAGCGCTTCTCGCGTAATCCGTCCGAGCTGGCATTGCTCAATCGCCTTTACGGTGGCGCTCCGGTGCTCTTGAGCAAATAGCCCCATCTCTCCAACTGGCTCACCTGAAGTGATAGCCGCTACCTTCTGGCCATCGACCAGTACGTCCAGTTCGCCAGTTTGAACAAAATACATACAGGTTGCCTCTTCGCCTTGAACCATCAGCGTTTGTCCTGGCGCCAATGACTCCCACTCTACAACGCCGGCCAACTCCGAAAGCTGGATCGTAGTCATCTCGGCGAACAACGCCAAATCGCTCAGAGCAACGATGGTTTCCAGTGTAGTTGGCACTTCTCTCAGCAGGCTATCATGATCTCCAATAATCCGCCTCACCAGCCGCTCCGGTGAAGCCACACTCGCAGCGCTCAAAGCTGCGTTTGCAATACTTCCTCGAAAGTCCGCGCCCAACGCGTGCAGCAAGAGGTCACGGGTGAGTACATCCCTGCCCTGCAACTGCAATTCAATACTCTGCTCGACGCTCAGCGTGCCACAGGTGGTGCCTTCCATGGCGCCGAGAATCGTTCGTGAAATCTTTCGCGGCAAGAGCGCATCCAATGCCTCAAGGGCCCTGGAGCGAGAGCGCTCTCCACCCGCTCGCGCCAAACGCTTTGCCACCTCGCCAATACCCGCCTTGCTCATACGCGCTTCCAACGCCATTAGAGCTGCTTCCAGAGCTTCATCAATACGCTCTATCAAACGCCGCCGGACAAGTTTGGTTTCAGGGACCTTCCGCAGTGCATGCGCGCTTTGGCGGCACTGCACCATCTCTTCAAGTTCTCTCTCAAGTAGCGCGTCCAACGCCCCAGCCGAGGGCCTGAGGTCAGCGAGAATCTCCACTGCCGTCATGCGAATCCTTCGTTTGCCACTCTGAGAAGCAAGTGTCAGTGCAGCCAGAGTAGTTTCGCCAGCCCCGCGCAACAGCGATTCGGCCCGGCTGCGAACCGACTCCTCTCTGTCGGCAAGCGCAGCGATCCACGGCTGAAAGTCCATCATCGACTCCGATTGAATTGCCAAGAGTGAAGCCTCCCGCAACGCCGGCAGTGAATCGTGGCGCCAGCGACGTGACAGATCGTCCAGCCTCCCCCTAAGTAAAACCCCCATGGCGGAATGCCCCGCGTTATTCATCGCCTGCAACACCGAACGCAGGCCAGCAACCTGAAGCTGCGCAATTGGACAATGGGATATCGAACGCAAAAGCCTTTCTGCCAAATCTTCTGAGCTGTCTTGTGAGTTCTGCCTTGAGGCATGCACGATCTCGTAGCGTAACTGGTGTACGATTTCGGCATCGTGTCGCAAAGCACTCAACTCCTCAAGTACCGACTTGCTCTCTACCCGAGCTTCAAACAGTTGTCCGGCGATGCTATCCCTTCTTGAAGCGAGAGCAAGGGCAGTCTCCTCCTGCACCGGGCTAAGCTGAACAAAACTCAGGATTTCCAGGGCCAATCCGCTCTCCTCTGCTTGCCC
>JAESTW010000006.1 GCA_016763395.1 Kofleriaceae bacterium | reverse complement strand
GTCAAACGAATCTGACACCGAGCTTCCTAGCACTAACTCTTCGGGGAGAACCTTGTCCGTTGCTTGTACTGAACCATACGCTTCTTCCATACGCGACGGGCTTCCCGGGCTTTGTCCACGCTTCCCCGACGCTCGTTGTATTCGATCTCTCGCAACAGCTTCTGATAACTCTTTAGGCGAGCTGCGCTGAGCTGTCCCTCTTCGATGCTGCGTTGCACCGCGCAACCCGGTTCCTGTTTGTGTATGCAATCTCGATACAGGCAATCCTCAGCCAGAGTCTCGACATCAGTAAAACTCTGATCTACTGCAACACCGGCTTCAGAGGCAACGAGCCCAAACTCCCGCATTCCGGGAGTATCGATAAGCAAAGCCCCGCTTTCGGGCAAGTGCAATAGCTCCCGACGAGTTGTCGTATGTTTGCCTTTCGCGTCACCTGCACGAATACTGGCGACGCTCTGCACCTCTGCGCCCAATAGCGCGTTGACGAGCGATGATTTCCCCACGCCAGAAGATCCAACAAGCACTGCACTTTGTCCGGGCAGCAACAACTTCGAGAGAGCGTCTATCCCCTCTCCGCTCACCACACTGAGGACCAGAAGCGCGCAACCCACACTCTGCTCAGCTAGCTGCTCAATATAGGGGCTCGTGTCGTCCACCAAATCGGCCTTTGTTAACAGCACAATCGGTGTCGTGCCCGCGTCCCACGCCGCTACAATGTAGCGCTCCGCACGTCTCGGACTAAAATCCTCATTAGGGACATTACGATCAGTGTTTTGTCCACATTGGCGGCAATCGCTTGAATCTTGCTGGACTTACCAGCTCGTTTCCGTACGAATACAGAGTACCGCTTGTACAAATAGTCAATTCGGGTTTCATGGATGCCCACCCAATCCCCGACTGCGAGTTCTTCGCAACCTAGATGACGAAGACGACCGGACATAGATACGCGCCGGGGGTTGCTCAAATCCGAAATGGATTGTGCGACCAGAACGCTGTCTCGATCGATTGCGACAATTCGTGCAGGGGATAGGGTATTGGCTTTAGCTTCTAAAAATTCAGACTGAAGCTGAGCTTTCCAGCCCAGCGAAATAAGATGTTCCAATGAACAAACTCCAAGATAAGGTGTTCCGCGTTGTGCGCGAATGAATTCCACCTCCGGAGTCTCAGAGACCGGCGACCAAAGCCCAACGAAAAGGTTAGGTTAGGTTGCGATCAAATAGAACGGGAGGCAGCGATATAACTGACTTTCGGCGATTGCCGCGTCATCACAATCGGATGATTGTGTGTCTGTTTGTGTAATGTAGTCATAAGGGCCTCCCTTCCAGGAGATAGTAACTTGTCACGAGAAATGGGTTGCGTCAACAACCAACTGGCAGTGCGAGTTATTTCGACGTACAAGCAGCAGCATGATTCTTTCAATTCGGACGTTGGCCACCAGCGCATTTCTCTTGTCCGCCTGCGCCAGCACCGCCCAATTGCCCAATTCACCTGACGCTAGCTCGACCAGTGAACGAGACTCTGGACCGGACGCTGACTCAATTGTCCTTGGGGATTTTGTTGATGACTACGGAATTCGATACCAAATCACCTCTAGTGAGTGGGGCCAGCTGCCCGGCACTATCTTTCACATTAGCAAGTGGGACTCCGAAGAAATGTATTTGATCGCGCAGAACGACTCTGCCAATCCAGGCGATGGTGGACTTTGGACAAGGATCGACTGGGTGCTCCTGCCGGACATGCCCGACTACCCCTGGGCATATTGTCTGACAGCCTATGATGCACGGAGCGCCGAGGCTGCTGAGGCCACACAAGCAAATCGAGATCAGCCGCGCAGCGGGTGCAATGGCTTTCCCTTTTCGCGGATGAAGCGGCTTTCCAGCCCCTGAGCTGATTCCTACATTTCCCGCCTTTGACTTACGATTTGGATTTCCTTGTCCGGCTGACCGTTCCCGCTGTATAGCGAATATCTTCTTGGCAGGTTTACTCCCACCCTTGGCCAGCCATAGTTTCCATAGCAGGCCAAGAGAATTGTGAGGTTAGCTGTCGATCATTTTTTGTCCCGCTTCCTCTCCGTACAGCTTGAGAACTCGGTCGATCCAGGCTTGGTTTTTTGCCTTTGCCATCACCAAACCATGCCCAGAACCTGCCTTGGCAATGACTCCTTCAAAAGTGACTCCAGCGAGCGCATTCCGCCTAACCATAGCCACGAATTCATCATCCCAGTCGAAGACTCCTAGATATCCTGGTGTTTCTAGTTCTCCGAATAGTTCTAGGAATTCCTCAGGGCCCAAGAGTCCTCGCCGGCTTGGTGCAACGTCAAACAGACTGAGTTTTTTCTGATCGGTCTCCACGTGATGTCCGGCTAGACTGTTAGGTCCATGGAATTCGGCGAAAGCGACCATGCCTTGCCAACGATTGTTCCGAGCGATTCTCTCGAGCGGCGAGGCCAACTCTTCTACAAAAAGCTTCCACGCCCCTCCCAGTATTGGATGTGTCGCGTCGATGACACGACGTCTTGAACCCCAGCGGTACCAACCCTTTTTTGGGTCCCACTCAAAGCGCAAGTTTGAGCCATCGAGTTTGTCGAACACATGCACCTTTCGCTCTCGCTGTTTTCCTTTTAATTTCCGTCCTATAGATGGATATGATTTCATTTGTTTTCTCCGCACTAAACGACGTCAAACGTTTGTAAAGCTAACGCTGACGCCAAAGGTAGCCGTCCGAAGCTATTCAGATAGCCCTATTCCTCGTTTGCACAGACTCAAGCGCCCTTCGCGCGAATCTGTTAGCGGATCACAATGAACATTGCTGGAGAATATGTGTAAGCCCCGTTGGTGTCAAGCCTTCATTTCCAGAGAGTAAAGAGGTAGAGTCCCTTGGCTAAGAATAAGTACGACACATGAAATTGTGTACAAGACGCCATGCATACCAAGCAAACACGTACCAACTGCGCAAATTGCGACTCCCAATTGCTTCGTAAAGACCACGGAGACCACGTCTTTTTGTATTGTTCGGGCTGTAGCTACTATTGGAGAAAAGAGAAGCTCGCGATTGCCCATCGTTCGGGGCTGGGGACAGCCTCTATCTTCCTCACGATTTTTCTGACCAGTATTCTGGTTGGATAGAAGGGAGATTGCAAAACGAGCAAATCACGTTGCGTATGGGCTGGTCAACAACTGAAGGCTGGTCCTTCTATCCCTCGAGTTTTTTGTCCGATGGAGTTGTGCCAGCGTCCTTCGAGCCAATTGGCAATATTTGCCATGAGATGAGCCGCTCTGATTTGATATCAGATATCGACCAGAGCATCTTGGCGCTGCCAAGGATTGCAAGCGGACCTAGCTGACCTCTATTCTGTCCGGCCCACAATCCTAAGGCGGCAGCTCGTGCCCAATCGATTGTAATCCGGACTTCGCTTCCTTGCCAGGCTCTTTGCTCTTCCCCTTACCGCCCTTGCCTTTCCCCTTCTTGCCACTTCTTCGCGCTTTTCTTTCCTCAAACCTATTCTTAGCAGCAACTTGCGCAGTTCCCGCATCGAGTGATCGCGCCACCTCGGCCGCGCCACCACCGTCGACCGGTACAGTAACATTGCCGGACAACGGACAATCGAGGTGTTATGTTCCAAACGGCGATTCGCTAGTACTATGCCCCTAAGCCCTCCGTAGCAAGCTTACTAAACAGCCAGCG